>JAPLMV010000129.1 GCA_026386835.1 Planctomycetota bacterium
GTCGTTCAATTCGCCGGTGTGGTTCAATGTGGGTCTGTTCGATGTTTACGGAGTGGCCGGCAGCAATCATAATTTTCACTGGGATTCAGAGCAGCACAAGGCCGTTGCGTGCAGGAGCAGCTACGAATATCCGCAGGCATCGGCTTGTTTTATACAGTCGGTGAAGGATTCGATGCAGGACATAATGCGGCTGGCAGCCAGTGAGGCGATGCTGTTTAAGCACGGCTCAGGGACTGGTACGGATATGTCGACGCTTCGCAGCAGCAAGGAAAAACTTGCTGGGGGCGGCAAGCCGTCAGGGCCGCTTAGCTTTATGCGGGTTTATGACCAGATAGCGGCGGTGATAAAATCGGGCGGCAAGACGCGGCGGGCGGCAAAGATGCAGTCGCTGAAGGTAGAACATCCCGACATCATGGAATTTATTACCGCCAAGACGGAAGAAGAGAGAAAGGCATGGGCATTGATTGAAGCCGGTTACAGCGGCGAAGAGGCATACGCCAGCGTGATGTTCCAGAATTCGAATTTGTCTGTGCGGGTAACTGACGAGTTTATGCAGGCAGTGGAAAAGGACGACAAGTGGGTGACCCGTTCTGTAACGACAGGCGAAAAATCGCAGGAGTATTCGGCACGTGAGCTGATGGACTTAATCTCTGAAGGGACAAGGCTTTGCGGCGACCCCGGGCTGCAATACCACAGCACAGTCAACCGCTGGCATACATGCCCGAATTTCGGGCCTATTAACGCATCCAACCCGTGCAGCGAATATATGTTCGTTGACGATTCTGCATGCAATCTGGCATCGCTGAATCTTATGAAATTCCGCAAGGACGATGGGACGTTTGATATCACAAGTTTCAAGAAGGCGATTCGGCTGTTTATTATTGCCCAGGAGATTTTTGTGGATAACGGGAGTTATCCAGAGGATTCTATAGCGAAAAATAGTCACATATTTAGGCCGTTAGGACTTGGGTTTGCAAACTTAGGCAGTCTGGCGATGAGTCTTGCGATGCCTTATGATTCAGAGCAGGCCAGGTCATTGGCTGGTGCAATCAGTGCAATAATGACAGGTACCGCTTATACGGCAAGTGCGGAGATAGCAGCGATAAAGGGGCCGTTTGCGGAATTTGAGAAAAATAAAGAGCCGATGCTGAAGGTCATAAATATGCACCGTCAGCATGCTTATGATGTTCCAGAAACACAGTGTCCTGCTTATCTTCGCAATGCCGCCAAGGATGCGTGGGATGAGGCGGTTGATGCCGGCACCAAGGTCGGCTTCCGTAATGCACAGACAACGGTGCTTGCGCCGACTGGGACGATCGGCTTTATGATGGATTGCGATACGACCGGCATCGAGCCGGATATTGCGCTGGTGAAGTATAAACTGCTGGCGGGCGGCGGAATGCTAAAGCTGGTCAATAAGACGGTTCCAATGGCTCTTGACAAGCTTGGCTACAGCGCAGACGATATTAAATCAATCTGCGACTACATAGACGACAAAGAAACGATTGAAGGGGCAGGCAAGTTCAATCCCGACCATTTGCCAATTTTTGATTGTGCATTTAAGCCGCGTAACGGCAAGAGGTGCATATATTATATTGCTCATCTGAGAATGATGGCGGCGGTTCAGCCGTTTATATCGGGTGCCATCAGCAAGACGATAAATATGCCTGAAGAAAGTACGGCTGAGGAAATTGCGAAGGCTTATATGGAGGGGTGGAAGCTGGGGTTAAAGGCGGTAGCGATTTATCGTGACGGCTCTAAGAAACTACAGCCGGTCTCGACGAAAAAGCATAAAGAAGGTAAGACAAAGGCGGCGGAAGCGCCGGCACCGGCAAGGCCGTTTAGGCGCCGGCTGCCCGATACGCGGCAGAGTATAACGCATAAGTTTTCCGTTACCGGGCACGAGGGGTATCTGACGGTTGGGCTGTATGAGGACGGCCAGCCGGGCGAATTGTTTATAACGATGGCCAAGGAAGGCAGCACGGTCGGCGGGCTGATGGATGTGATAGGGACATGCACATCGATGGCACTTCAGTACGGAGTGCCGCTGATTACGCTGGTGGATAAGTTCCGTCATGCGAGATTTGAGCCGGCAGGGATGACATCCAACAGGGATATACCGTTTGCCAAGAGTTTGATTGATTATATTTTCTGCTGGATGGGCTGCCAGTTCATACCCGGCTATACCGAGAAGAATACGCCGAACCGGACTGGGACATCTGCTTCTGCGGAGAATAAAAATACCACGACTGCCAAACAATTGGTGGAGAAGACCAAGGATTTGGCACAGAAGATTGCCGAAGCCAAAGCCGGTTCTGAAGGCAAACCTGGGCAGGAAGGGACGGATTCGGCCGGCAAACGTGCGGGCAAACAATCGATAGCCCAAGCCAAGGGCAGATTTGCCGACGTGGCGGACAGGTTAAAGAATCTGGTGGGTATAAATATCAATGAAGGTACCGAGACCAGCGGAGCGTTAAGTGCTGAAGGCAAGGTTATGGAGCAGTTTAACTCGCAGTTTGAGCATTTTCAGGATGATGCGCCGGCATGCGATATATGCGGCTCGATAACGGTCCGCAACGGAACATGCTATAAGTGCTTTAACTGTGGAAATTCGATGGGATGCTCGTAAGAAGAGCAAAGGGTAAAAAGTAAAGGGCAAAAGTGTGGAATCCCGATAAATCGAAGTTCCACACTGTTTTTTTGGCAGGGGGGTGGTTTTGGGGAAATTTTAAATTTATTGTAGGAAAAATGTTTGACAATTAAGGGCATTTCGGTAAAATTAACAGTTTTCTATTGTGAATCGGAGTTTCTCTATGAAGTGTTTTTTAGCAAAAAAGGGTCAGGTTGAACAAAAATGGCTTCTTGTAGACGCCCAGAACGCGGTATTGGGCAGGCTGGCGGTTAAATTAGCCATGATATTGATGGGCAAGACCAAGCCGACATATACGCCGAATGTGGATGTCGGAGATTATGTAATTGTCATAAATGCGGACAAGATAAGGGTTACCGGCAGAAAAGCCGAGGCCAAGGAATACGATTATTACACTCTTTATCCCGGTGGACATAAGTATGTGAGTTTTGCCGAGATGATGGCCAAGAAGCCGGAAAAGGTGATTCAGATGGCGGTCAGGCGGATGTTGCCGAAGAATAAAATTGCCAGAGATTTCCTTAAGAAGCTGAAGATTTACAAAGGGGCAGAGCATGAACATCAGGCACAGAAGCCGGAGAAAGTAGAATTGTTTAATTAAGAGAGAATGTGAGTTATGGCAGAAGTTAAAAGTGATAGTCTTATCGGCGATTTGAATATAGGTGCTGGGATTG
>JAPLMV010000067.1 GCA_026386835.1 Planctomycetota bacterium
AAAACCGTAATAACAAATATCGATGTTCTCAATTTCATTCCTTTCACTGATGTCCGGGAACAAAAGTGCAAAAATGACTATGCACTTATCTGCTCATGGCTTTCAATTGATTTTTTCAATGCTGTAAACACGGATAGATTGCATCTTCAATGTAGTCGGCTCTTCACTGTCCGTCTGTTTTACCGATGGGTCCACAATGATCCATTCGCTCTGAAGGTTTTCAGAATAATTTTCTACCTTTCCATTGGTCGTATCCATCATCAGCCGACCGCTGTATGTCCCTGTGCTGTCGAACATTTTTGTAATAGCGGCGGCAGATGGCTCTTTCCCTTCGGTCTGCGAACTTGGTATGGCATTCATATCTACAACTGCAACCTGTCGGTTGTTTACATCACTGACCCCGTTAAGCGTATAAATCTTCTCATACGACTTTTCACCCATCATACGAAATGAAAAAACCTTCAAATTGCTCCAGCTCTGCCCCAAAGACAGCATTTTTTTCTCCGCCGCCGGGAGTATTACCCTTCCGTGCCGCTCTTTTATTGCCTCTGCATCCAGGACTTCCGATACTGCCTTGCCCCCTGATGGTAAGCCAGCCACCGCCGCTTTCGCCTGGTTCACATCAACCCTTACAACTTCGCCGGTAGGTGCGATTTCTATGGTGTAGCTTTGTCCGATTAGTTTTATCAGAGGATTGGCCTGTTCCCTAGCACTGTCGAAATCAATAACCGTGTCATTTTTATATATCAAAAGATATTTCAATCCCTTTATCGTGATATTGGCAACGGCATTTCCATTATTGTTAACACTTTGTATCTGCTGGGTAAAGACCATTTCGGCCCGGCTGAGGTTTTTTTTGTCTTTGAGGTCGGCATTGTCCGGCATGGAACCTTCGAATTTGACGCAGTCTTGAGCCTCGGTTATCGCCCTGTAATCAGTCGATTCCTGCGGGCTGAATTTCAAAGCCATTGCGACAGGCTTGGCCGCCTCTTTCAACAGTTGTTTTGGCGCTTTGGTTTTTTTCTCTGGTTCGACTTGTGGTTTGGTGGTTTCCTTCGAGGGCTCAATGCAACCGGCTGTTATAAGCAGCGCAGCAATTACACTAACCGCCCACCAACTGAAAACTTTACCGTGATTCATTGTAAGCCTCCTTGTAAATTTTTATTTTAGTTACAGGTAGGATTATACGGCCTGTTTTTTTAAAAAACAACTGATTTTTCTGTATTTGTCGCCAATTAACGGTTAAAATTACTGGGGTTTTTTATACACTTTGCATGGCCATATTTAAGGAAGGAATAAAATGAGAAGCGATGAAGTTAAAAAAGGTTTTCAGCGGGCACCACATCGCGGCCTGCTCCGCGCCTGCGGACTTACCGACGCCGACATCAATAAACCATTCATAGGTATTGCCAACAGTTACTGCGACATCGTCCCCGGGCATGTCCATTTGAACAAAGTCGCTCAGATTATAAAGCAGGCCGTCAGAAAGGCCGGCGGCGTACCTTTTGAATTTAATACCATAGCCGTTTGCGACGGAATCGCCATGGGACATACAGGCATGAAATATTCCCTGGCCTCAAGAGAAATCATCGCTGATTCCGTCGAGACCATGGCCCGCGCCCATTGTTTTGACGGCCTGAGTTGCATCCCAAACTGCGACAAACTTATCCCAGGTATGCTTATGGCCTCCGTCCGGCTCAATATCCCGTCAATTTTCGTCTCCGGCGGACCGATGGCTGCCGGAAAAACAAAAGACGGTAGAACCGTTGACCTTATCAGCATCTTCGAAGGCGTCGCACAGTTCAACGCAGGAAAAATCTCCGAAGACCAGCTTAAAGAACTCGAATGTTCCGCCTGCCCCAGCCAGGGCAGTTGCTCAGGAATGTTCACCGCAAATTCCATGAACTGCCTTTGCGAGGCTATCGGCATAGCCCTGCCCGGCAACGGCACCATTCTCGCAATAAACCCCAAAAGGAAAACGCTCTACCGAAATGCCGCAAAACAAATTTTGACACTCATCGAAAAAGACATCAAGCCGCTGGATATAATCACCGAAAAGTCGCTCGATAATGCCTTTGCTCTCGATATGGCTATGGGCGGCTCAACAAATACCGTTCTGCACGCGCTGGCCATTGCCGGTGAAGCAGGTATCAAATACGGCCTCGAACGCATAAATGCCATCTCTGCCCGATGCCCCAATATCTGCAAGGTCTCGCCATCGAGCAATGTTCATATCGAAGATGTGGATAATGCCGGCGGCATAAGTGCCATCCTCAAAGAAATCAGCAAAATTCCCGGCCTGCTTAACGCCGATTGCCTCACCGTTACCGGCAAAACGCTCGGCAGAAATATCGCCGCAGCTAAAATCGAAAATACAGATGTCATTCACACCATCGACAATCCCTACTCCAAAACTGGCGGCCTTTCGATTCTAAAAGGAAACCTCGCACCAAACGCCTGCGTCGTTAAAACTGCCGGCGTAGCAAAGTCAATGCTCAACCATACCGGACCTGCTGTTATTTTCGACAGTCAGGAAGACGCCTGTGAAGGCATTCTCGCCGGAAAAGTCAAGGCTGGCAACGTCGTCGTTATCCGTTATGAAGGCCCAAAAGGCGGCCCGGGAATGGTCGAAATGCTCAGCCCCACAAGCTATATTATGGGTGCAGGATTAGGCGAATCCGTGGCCCTGATTACCGATGGCAGATTCAGCGGCGGAACCAGAGGCGCCTGTATTGGCCACGTCAGCCCGGAAGCCGCTGTCGGAGGCCCAATCGGATTATTAAAAAATGGCGACATAATCGAAATCGACATTCCCAATAATAAAATAAATGTAAAGCTTTCCGATGCTGAACTTACCGGACGCAGGAAAACATGGACTCCGCCTGCTCCAAGAATTACCAAGGGCTACCTTGCCAAATACGCCGCCATGGCCACCAGTGCAGACACCGGCGCAGTCCTGAAGTGGTAATTAAAATGTAGAGGCACGGTATGCCGTGCACCCGGAGGCAAAATCTTTGGTTGCTGAAATCATACATGAAATTTATGACGCCGAAGGCCGACCGACAACACGCCCGATCTTCAGAAAGCAGAAAAGACGATTTGAGTCATCTTTTCCGATAGCCCGTTTTCTGTCAGAGCCTTTGCAAATCCATTGTAAGAACATAACAGAATTACGAAAATTTCTTCGTAGTTGTAAATATGTTTCAGATAAAGAACAATTCAACAGAGAGGATTACTGGCTTCCTCCTGAGAAATTTGAAATTTTGAAAAAGGGCGATTGTGATTGCTTTGCAATCTGGACGTGGCGGCAACTACTGGAAATGGGTTATAATGCCAGATTTGTCCTTGGCGTAAAAGGCAAGTACCACGCTGGTCATGCCTGGGTCACATTTGAAAAGGATGGAAAACATTACATTCTTGAGCCTTTGATAGCGGTTATCGGAGAAAAACTCCCGCGTCTAAGTTTCGTCAGGTATGAGCCTACTGATTCAGTCGCTTGGGATGGTAAGTGTTTGCATTATTATATTCATGATAAAAAACCATTTTCATTACCAGTTTTACAGATTCCCGGATTAATTGGTGAATACCTACTTTTCTGGGCTTATTTTTGGCTTCGCCTTATTTTCCGTATAATGCTCCTGCCTTATTTTATACCTCGAAAACTCATTAGAAATAGATTACACAGAAGAAAGAATGGAGAGGTATCCTTTTGATAGTTACGGTGGCCTGAATGGGACTTGTCATTCCTGCGAAAAGTTGTCATTCCTGCGAAAGCAGGAATCCAGAAATGCTATGAAGCACTATTATGTTTATATCCTGGCAGGCAAAAAGAATGGTACTCTTTATATTGGAATGACTAACAACCTGCTTCAAAGGGTTTATCAACATAAAAACAATTTGGTGGAAGGCTTCACGAAAAAGTACCATGTACATAATCTTGTCTATTATGAACAAGGCACCGATGTAACGAAGGTGATATCGCGGGGAAAACAGTTGAAGGCATGGAAAAGGCAATGGAAAAACAAACTCATTGAAAAATCCAATCCTGAGTGGAAAGACCTGTATCTGGAGTTGACCAAATAGTACCCCATAACATTTGATTTTGTATTGTCATTCCAGCGAAAGCTGGAATCCAGGCCGTAATATAAACCACTGGATACCTGCTTTCGCAGGTATGATACCAATTGTATTTAATTAATGCGCTTATAGGCAAATAGCCGATATAGTTCATGGTAGTCATTTGATAATATTTTAACATGGAGGCTATTATGAACGTTAAAACACATCACACATTAAAAGAACTGCAAAAGCTTTACCA
>JAPLMV010000186.1 GCA_026386835.1 Planctomycetota bacterium
GAATCGGTCAGATAAGAACGCATATCGACTTGAACGTTCAGCCAGCCGGGCTGCTCTGCAAGAATAAGTATCTTATCACCTTTATTTTTCATGATATCGTATTGGGCTGGAATCTTTATCTCGTGACTTGTCGGCGTGCCCATCCTGGCAGCGACGCCGCAGCCGCCGTGAAACAAACTTAAGATTGCTGCTACCACACTCAAAGCTATTAATTTCTTCATTTTTGAAACCAAAATCTTTTCCTGTCTTAATTAATTTTCGCCGCTATCGCCCGGGCAATTGTTACCGCCCACCCAGCCGCAGTAATTATAAGTAAGGCCGCAATTATGTAACCAATCCTGACCTCACGAAAAAACCTGTCTATGGGCATAAAATATACCCCTAAAACACCTGTTAGTAAAGCTAAAAATGCACAAATCGCCAGCACACTGCAAAATAATGCTCCGGCCGGCTGAATGTAAAACGACTCCAGTATTTTACCCTCGCAAAATGCTATCGCAGAATGTGTCATCCCGCAAGTAGGGCATGGCAGATTATACTGCTGTTTGAACCCGCATGGACCCAGCAATATTCCAAGGTCAACCTTCCCATTGCCTGCCAGATGGAACAAAAACCACACACCCGCTGTCACAACAAAAAACACAACTGCTGCAACGCGTTGATGCCCGGTCGCCCTGCAAAAAAATTTTGTCTTATTTACCTGTTGGCTTATATCCATTACCCAGCTAAAATAAAGCAATATTCTAATTCTGTCAAGATTGTAAAAGGACCGCATATATGATATTGCAGCAAAAAGATTTAAACATAATGCTCGAAACCGCTGTCGCAGCCGCTCGCCTCGCAGGCGACAGGGCAATGGAAGAAATCAACACGGTCAAGGTCTCAATAAAAAATAAAACCGACCTCGTAACTCAAGCCGACACAATATGCCAGCAGATAATCATCGACCACATAAAGGAAACCTATCCAGACCACGGCTTTATCGCTGAAGAAGGAAAAGACGGCAACCTCTTCGAACGGCCCCCATGCGGCCTGCCCGTCTGGTGGGTCATCGATCCCATCGACGGAACTAACAATTTTGCTTATGGCATCATCCTCTTTGTCGTCAGTATTGCCGTTATGTATGAAGGACAGCCTGTTGTCGGTGTAATTTTCGACCCAGCCACAGAATCCATGTTCACCGCAACTAAAGGCGGCCAGGCGCAACTTAACGGCAAACGAATCTCCGCAAACGATAGCGGCATCGACAAATTTTCCAATCTCGGCCTCGACAGCCACTTCGACGGCTCCGTCCCAGGCTGGGCATGCAAACTTATGGAACGGACAAGATTCCGTAATTTAGGCACCGCTGCTCTTCAACTCGCCTATGTAGCAAAGGGCGGCCTTACAGCAACCATATTCACATCTCCTAAAATTTGGGATATTGCCGCAGGAGCTCTTATTGCAGAATCCGCAGGCGCAGTCGTCACAAACTGGCAGGGCAAAAAAATATTCCCTTTCGATTTGCACAACTGCAAAGCCGAAAAACTCCCCATCGTCGCTTCAAATAAAAAAGTTCATGCCGAACTGATTAATATCTTGAATTCATGAAAAATATTTTTCTGCAAATAATACTAAATACTGTTCACTAACGACTATCGACTATTCTTAGTGGCCGAAGTGTTGTATTTTCATACGCATCAGCCACGCCGTCGGCAGGAACAAAAATGGTCCGATTACCGCTGAGTATAGAGATGTCCAAAAAAGAACAGAATACACATTTTGCGAGGTCGGCTGTTTCTTGAGAAACGCCATAAAAACCACAAATACTCCAATAAGCACCCCACAGGTAAATATCGCCAGCGATTGATAAGGCATCTTTGTTATGGTGATAACCCGCCTGAGATTCGCAAGCAGAGTTCCGATAAGGCCGAAACTTATTATTCCAGGCCCCATAGCAGGTCCTATTATGTCTGCCGCAAAACCTATCGCAAAAGATGTTATAATCGCATCGAAAGTATTGCAGTAAATCGAAAAAAACACCATAAGGATTAACAATAGGTCAGGCTTGATATTCTTAAAGGCAACTATATCGGTGTAACTGGCCTGCAGCACCGTAACGACAACAATTAAAACTGCAAACCTCACCCACCGCATTTAGATGTCCTTACCAGATTTATGGATTCATTGTGACTACATCCACACTCGTCAGTCCCGCTGCATCACAGGCAGGCTGAACCGTTATATCCAGAAGCAGCGGCTTCTGGTCGTCCCTTTTGCACTTAGTTACCTTTCCTATTATTATCGGCACTTCCAGCAGCCCAGGTTTCTTGCATGCGTAAACTATGTCACCTGTCTTGATTTTATGCTCCAGCGACATCAGCGGTACCTTTGCACAATTGCCGCCATTTCCTTTCAGCACGGTTTTCAGCCCAGCCACTTCCGACTCTATACTCGATGTTCTGTCGGTTACAAGCTTCACCTTCGCCTGCACGGCAGAGACCTCTGATATTACGCCTATGATGCTATTTGTCCCCAACACAAACTGTCCCTTCGCAAGCCCATCCTCCCGACCGCGGTCGAGCATAAGCTCATTTCTCGGCCCCTCTAAAATGGCGGTAATAACGTCGGCCAAAACCAGTTTCGCCCCGACTAACCCGAATTTGCTGCGAAGACCGGAAAGTCTTTCCACTTTTTGATGCTCCTGCTCGAGCAGTTTCGTAAGATTGGAAAGATGGTTCTCAAGCTTGGCATATTCGAAACGGGGGACAACATCCGAAGGAGA
>JAPLMV010000046.1 GCA_026386835.1 Planctomycetota bacterium
TAATCAGTTGCCTGTATGCTTTCATTGCGTTTTGCGGCTCGTCGTTTCGCAGGCAGTTTCCGATTTGGAATAAAATCCATGCCCTTTTTGAAGCCGAGGCGGCGTCCTTGGGATTTGTTTTATTAAGTGCCTGCTGGTAAAGAACGGCGGCCTCTTTAAGATTGCCGCTTCTAAATAAAATCTCTGCCAGTTCGAAAGGACTGCTCAACTGTTCAGGATGCTGCGAAAGCTCCGAGACAGCCTGAAGTGTTTGACTTGTTATCGGCTTGTAAAGCAGGGGAGTCCGGTTTTCCGATGCCAGTATCTGGGGTTCGGATTTTGCTTGGTTGTCATTTGGTTCCGCTGCTGTTTCAGTTGCCGGCAGGTTTTCGTTCAGTTCGGAGCTTGGCACGGGTTGGGTGACAACGAGAGGTTCGGATTGTTTATTCTGCGATTCAAATTCAACTGCACGGATTTGCTCGATTATCTTCTGTAGCTCACTTTTGCTCTTCTTGTCATTGCCGACATAAGCGGTGATTCTCGCCTGCTGAAGCTGATGTCCGAGTGAGTTGTTTGAGTCCGTAGCTTGCGGATTGGTCTTAAGCGGTTTCTGGTTGACCTGAGAAGCAAAGCTTATGGAAACGGTATTCATAGTCTCTATTGGTTTTTGCGGGGCAGGCTGCGGTTTGCTGGGTTGTGTCGGTATCGTTTGAATGTTTGCATCCGCGGCTTGCTGTAAATCAGATTCGAGTAAATCAGCCGGGTCAAGCTGGGCGGATGCGGCGGCGGCAAGCGACATTCCAGCTGAAAGCAATAATGCTAAAAGCGACAAATGCAGAAACTCGGTAAGAATGCTGATTAGTGTCAATTTTTCAGTTTTAATATTCATATTTTCAGTTATTCCTGTTTAGCAGGTGCGACTGTCCATTTACCGAGCAGAACCAGAGCGGCTTTGTCATAATCTTTTTCCTGAGCGTAGGCAAAGGCTATAAGCTCCGCAGCCTTTTGTTTTATTTGGGTAGCGGCCTGCGATTCCAAAATCTGAGAGCAGATGGAAACGGCCTGTGAGTTTTCTTCAAGTTTCAGGTAAACATCCGCCAACGCCAGTTTGGCCTGGTCCGTGAGTGATCCAGGTTCGGCAAGGACAAGAACTTCCGTTAAACTCTTCTGGGCAAGTTCAAAATTGCCTTTGGCGATGTAGCAGTCGGCCAGTTCAAGGGATATTTTCGCCTTTAACTGGGCATCGGAAATATATTCGCCCCTGTCATTAAGGGTTGTGACGGCATTATCAACCAGACCCATCTGACGCGTAACTTTGCTCTGGAGAAGAAGTACATTGACGGCATCCTCCTGTGAGAGCTGCCACGAAGGAATACCCGCCAACAGTTCAAGTGCCTCGACGAAACGCTCCTGCTCTATATAGGAACCGGCCAGCGCCGAGACGATGTAGGTATATTCCTGCGGGGAATGTTTCGCTGAAAGCGTGTATTGAAGGGCCTCGCAGGCCTCCTGCGGTTTTCCCAGTGCTATGTTGATTTTACCGAGGAGGAAATAGGCATCATAAACGTCACGACTTTTGTGGTCTTTTGCCAGGCCCATATATTTATTCACCCATTGTTCTGCCTCCTGGTAATCCTTTTTTTCGTAGAGGCATTTAGCGGCGCCAAGGGCAGCAGCAGCCTGCAATTCCGGTGAAAAACCGAGATGGTAAACTTTCATGTAAATTCGCTGGGCTTCATCATAAAACTTATTTTTCATTGTGGCATCGGCAAGGTACAGATGCGCCTGACCCGCAAAGGGCGT
>JAPLMV010000189.1 GCA_026386835.1 Planctomycetota bacterium
TGTGAATTTGCAGATAACGAAAACGCTCCTGGCAATAGGCGGATAGTCGAGCATCTAAAGCAAAATAATTACACAAATAAGCAGATAGCAACATTGCGGTCGGTCATTCATCTGGACACTACACGTAATGGCTGGTAGCAGGTCAAGCTAACTATTCTTTACGGGAGACAGAAATGAGAAAAGTAACAATAAAATTGGACATACGTATTGTAATGTCGGTAGATGAAGGTATTGAAATTTCAGAAGTGGTCAACGAATTAGATTACCAGGTAAATGATACTACCACTGCTGCTGATATTTTGGATACCGAGATCACCAACTATGAAGTTGTAGATAGTGTTTAAGTGAAAGGGAAAATTTATGTCTGAAAAACTTATACAATCACCATAAAAGAGCAATGCCCGGATGCCGCCCCCATTGAGATAGAGTTAAACATCTTATCTGAAGGCGGTCAGATTTGGATTCAGCCAAAAGGTTTTGGCGAAAAATGTGCCATGGACGATGAGGGCTGGCCGATTGGCATTGAGATATGGCAAGGTAGACTGAGATTAATAATCTTCGATGACATCAACAGGGAAGACCCACAGATTATCGACCTGGAAAATGCCAGAGAGACTGCCCGTACAAGATGTAACTGGTGCGGAAAAGAAATGGAGACGGATTCCATCAAATGGAAAGGTCTTTTGTTCTGCAGCGAAGCCTGTCTGGATGCGTGCAGAGCAGCACAATAACTTATAACTAAAAAACTATGAGGATTAAAAAAATGGAAACTAAAATCACAAAATTGGACAAACTTACTGTCAAGCACATTGCAAAACGCTTAACAACCGCCGTTAAGCCGCTGGCAAAAGAGTTAGGTGTGGCGATTGATTTGGGTAGTTGCACCTTCGGGGCAAGCAACTGCAGGTTTCAGCTAAAAGTCGCGTTGATAGATTCTGACGGCAAAGCGATTACTGAAGATATAGACTGTTTTAGAAGCAACGCCAAATTGTTTGGCTTTGAACCCGATGACCTTGGTAAGGAATTTGCCTATCAAGGACAGTCCTATACTATTTGTGGTCTCAGGCCAAAGAGCCGCAAATATCCGGTCATAGCACAGTCTGATAATGGCAAGAATTACAAATTTCCCTGCCGGAGCGTTTTAGGTGCATTAGGCAGAGAAGTGCCGGACTGGCTCTGAGACAGTCAATATAGTTCGTGTAATCCATAAACAAGAAAACTCTGTAGATTTTGAAAGGTAAAATTATGACAAAAGCAAAAAAACAAATCAATATCGCTCGTATAATTTACGATGCTTATCCACATTCGGATCTACTACCCATCGACCCTGAACAGGACTGTCGCAATCTACAGACTTTATTGTCAAAAGTAACTGGTGAAAACATCGGAGATGGTCTGTTCAAGTTTATCGTAGTCGAGATTGTCGAAGGCGGCGAAAGCACCATAGCGGGAGCAATCCGGGTTATGGAGCGGGCAAGAGAAGATGTAGAGGCAGTATTGCAAGCCCTTCATGCCGCTGTAAATCAAAACAACAAAATCCAAGGAGGACATAAACCATGAAACTGAAACTATATGAAGTTCAGGCTACTGAATAT
>JAPLMV010000178.1 GCA_026386835.1 Planctomycetota bacterium
CGGACCTCTTTGGTAAAATGAAGTTGTTTTAACGTCATTCCGGTCATCACCTTTGCCGCAATTTTCGCAAGAGGTATGCCGATGGCCTTGCTGACAAAAGGCACTGTTCGCGAGGCACGCGGGTTGACTTCGAGGATATAAATCTTATCGTCCTTTATAGCAAACTGGATATTCATCAGGCCTTTTACCTTCAGCGCCAATGCCAGCAGTTTTGTCTGACGTCGGATTTCATTTAGAAGCTCTTGGCTGATATTGACTGTCGGCAGCGAGCAGGCGCTGTCGCCTGAGTGGACGCCAGCCTCTTCGATGTGCTCCATTATGCCCCCGATAACAACCGTTTTACCGTCGCTTACGGCATCAACATCAAGTTCGGCAGCGTCGTCAAGAAATTTATCAATGAGAATCGGATGTTCGCCTGAAACTGCTATTGCCCTTTCGACGCAGGCCTTCAGTGCCGAGTCGTCATAGACAACCTCCATCGCCCTTCCGCCAAGGACAAATGAAGGCCGAATCAGCCCCTGCCTTTTCAAGAGGCACGGCGAGTTTGAGCGGGGTCTGGCCGCCAAACTGCACAATCACACCATCGGGCTTTTCTATATCCACAATTGCCATTACATCTTCGAAGGTAAGCGGCTCGAAATAAAGCCGGTCAGAGGTGTCATAGTCCGTGCTTACCGTTTCGGGGTTGCAGTTGACCATTATGGATTCGACGCCGATTTCCTTCAGGGCAAATGCGGCATGAACGCAGCAGTAATCAAATTCGATGCCCTGCCCGATTCGGTTGGGCCCGCCGCCGAGGATAATGACCTTTCGCTTTTTTGTAGGATTGGCCTCGCATTCTTTTTCATAAGTTGAATAAAGATACGGGGTGCTTGCCTCAAATTCTGCGCCGCACGTATCGACTGTTTTATAAACCGGATTTACATCAAGCGACTGGCGGAATTTCCTGAACTGCGGTTCGGTTACGCCCATTAAAGATGCAAGGTACTTATCGCTAAAGCCGTATTCCTTAATTTTGCGCATCATAGCCGCATCAATCTTCCGCAGATTGAGCGATTTTATCTTTTCCTCAAGCCTGACAATATCTTTGATATTATTAAGAAACCAGGGGTCTATTTTGGTGAGGTTATAAATTTCCTCCGTAGAGATATTCCTTCGAAATGCCTCGGCGACATACCAGATTTTGTCCCAGCAGTTGGTGCGGAGCTTGTCCTTTAACTGATGCGTCGAAAGTTCGGGGCTGATGTGCTTATTGTCGAGGGAATAGCGATCGATTTCGAGAGACCTTATGGCTTTTTGCAGTGCCTCCTTGAATGTTCGGCCGATAGACATTGCCTCGCCGACCGATTTCATCTGGACGGTCAGTTCTGGACTTGTCCCTGGAAATTTTTCAAATGTAAAACGCGGCCATTTCACGACACAGTAATCTATCGTTGGCTCAAAACAGGCAGGCGTTTTCTTTGTAATATCGTTTGGAATTTCATCGAGGGTATAGCCGACCGCAAGCAGCGAGGCGATTTTTGCGATAGGAAAACCAGTCGCCTTGGAGGCAAGAGCGGAGCTTCGCGAAACTCGCGGGTTCATTTCTATTACATAAAGTTTGCCGGTACCGGGGTGGACTGCAAACTGGATGTTCGAGCCGCCCGTCTCGACGCCGATAGCCCTTATGATTTTAATGGCCGCATCACGCATTATCTGATATTCTTTATCGGTAAGTGTCTGTGCCGGGGCAACTGTAATGCTGTCGCCGGTGTGAATGCCCATAGGGTCGAAGTTTTCGATGGAGCAGACGATAACAACGTTGTCTTTGCAGTCCCTCATCACTTCAAGTTCGTATTCCTTCCAGCCGGCAACCGATTCCTCAACAAGTACCTGGTTTGTGGGGCTTAAACTCAGACCCCACTGGATAAATTCTTTGTATTCCTCGGCGTTATAGGCGATGTTTCCGCCCATGCCGCCCAGTGTATATGACGGACGAATAATGACTGGAAAGCCGAGCTGTTTGACAACCTCCTGTGCCTGCTGCCAGGAATGCGCATAGCCGCTCCTCGGTACCGCAAGACCGCAATCTTCTATGGTCTTTTTGAACCTGTCTCTTTCCTCGGCTTTTTTAATGCTCTTTAGATTTGCGCCGAGTAGACGGACATTATATTTTTTCAATATGCCTCTTTCGGCAAGAGCAACGGCGGTATTTAGGCCGGTCTGACCGCCCAGCGTAGGCAGCAGACTATCGGGTCTTTCTTTCTGGATTATTTTTTCGACTATCTCAGGTGTAATCGGCTCGATGTAGGTTCTATCAGCCATTTCCGGGTCGGTCATAATTGTGGCGGGATTGCTGTTGATGAGGATGACATTGAAACCCTGCTGCCTTAAGACCTTGCAGGCCTGTGCGCCGGAATAATCAAATTCGCAGCCCTGCCCTATTACAATCGGGCCCGACCCTATTATCAGTATCTTGTGAATATCTTTGCGTTTCGGCATTATCAGTTCCTTCTGATGACTTGTCAGTCCGAATCAGAGAGAGGAGTCTACTAAAATTAGCGGCTGAAAGCCATTAAAAAAAGCTGCAAGAAAAAATCTCCTGCGGCGTCGACTTCACGTCCGCGGGTTCTTAAAAGTCTTTGAGTTCAACCTGTGGTGAGCGAACCTGTCCTGAGTACAATCGAAGGAGTCGAACCACTTCTTCTCTTTTTCGGGGGCAGGTGATTTAGTTTCTTTATTTTTATAGAACAACTTTGACGCTGATTTCCCAAAAGACATGGGGAAGCAGACATCCGGAAACGACACCGGAGCTTTCGCTGAAAATCCCGCTGATTTACGCTTAAATAAAAAGAGCTAAATATCAGCGTTTTCTTCTCAAAAACAGTCCACCGAGGCCGAGCAGTAGGAGCGTGGCGGGTTCGGGGATACCATACACTTTGATATTGTCTATTGCTGGGCTTGGGATTATGTTGTTGTTAATATTATAATCGATAGTACTAAATCTCAATGAACTTACATAAGTGGGCAATGTAGGAAATGCTGGATATGTATAGAAGAATTGGCCTGTATAGTTGCCATTTGAATTGCAAGTAATGTTCCATAAATTGCTTTGCAAATCCACCAATATAGACATGCTTAGTTTCTCATTTAATGAAAATCGGTCCACAAGATATTGGTCATTAGCAAGAATACGACCATCATTGGTAAAGTTTAATCGTACAACAACAGGAACATCGAAAAAGAAAACAAATCCTTCCCCCCCATATTCCTCCATCTGAGTAAAACAGATGTCAAAATTAACTTTGTAGCTTTGATAATTGAATTGTGACATGTTCAATTGCATTTGTGAGTAATACGCCGAACCCCCAATCGGACACGGAATGAGAACCACGGGCTGGTCATTAAGGCTTCCCCATTGACTCATTACTATTTGTTGACCAAAGTTAGATTTGCTGGCTGTCCGGAGCGGAAGCGAGCTATCGGAAGTAATTGTCATCTGCGACCCGACCTGGTTCAGGGGTGACGAAAAATCTATATCGTAAAGGAGATCCGCATTTGCAATTGTGCAACATGTGATGTTAACAATAAGTACAGCAGCGATAATTAATTTCATTTTCATTTTTCTCCTCTTCAAAATGCTAATTCTTCCTTCTCAAAAACAGTCCGCCGAGGCTGAGCAATAAAAGCGTGGCGGGTTCGGGGATTGGCGCGTTTGCAACTATTATATTATCCAAACCAACAAATGTGCTATTATCTTGTTGAAAGTCAGACGATTTCAATCCCAAGGAAAATCGCACGCTTTTAATATCACTGTCCGGATTGAACGGACCGGTATAAATCTGAGAGCCATTTCGAGAAATTGACCATGAATGCTCGATTATATCCATGTAAACATCAAAATGCATGACGACATTTTCGGCAAATGTTGCTATAGAATTAGGATAGCCCCCTGAAAAAGAGATTTTGCCATCATTTTTAAAAACAATGGGACGAACTGAAGGCGTGTCGAATATTACAGCAAAATAATTTCTTGAACCTATTAATGTCTATGCAAACATGTCAAAGGCAACATAATAATAGGATTGTCCCTTACCTACGTCAAAGAGAATTTGGTCATAATAAAAAGACGGCACATTTCCAGTTGTGTTAAAAACTAATGGTTGATCATTTAATGCCCCTAATGATGTTGAAACCATTGGTGAACCAAAAACAATACGGCTTGGTCTTGTAGGGGAATTTCCTGTCGCCGGCGGAAATCCAACTTGATGTTCAGGTGATGAAAAATCAACATCGTAATAGATATCAACAACTCCTGCATAACCTGAACTAAACAATACTACCACCAAACAAATTGCAAATAACTTTTTCATCTCTAATTCTCCAAGAAGTTGGTTAAACGTCAAAGGTAGATCATAAGGTATTCGACAGAGAAAGTCAAGTGAAAAACATACAGAATCAGAAAATTCTTCGTGTCTTTGAGCCTTGGTGGTGAGCTTTTTCGGCCAAACGCACAGGTGTCAAAAGCTGATTGAGGCGATGATGTGCTATCATTATCCCGAAAGTCAGTCGGGCGGAAAGGAATTGCCGTTAAAGGACGGGCTTTACGACCATCCGATTGACGCTTTGCGGTATTTTTTCGTCAATTATAAGCTGAAAAGTCAAAATGCGGTTTATCGTTCTTATTGAAAAAGTGGTCTTAAATATCCATAATTGATTCGCCTGCCCCCGAAAAGAGTTTAAAAAGTTCTCTTGGTTTTCGGTCATCTTACTGCGAGGTATAACAGTTGGTTATGGGCATTCTCCTGTCCTTGCCAAACGCACGCGGCGTAATTTTGACGCCGGGCGGCGACTGTCTTCGTTTGTACTCGTTGATGTCAATCATACGAACAACCCTCTTGACGACATCACCAGGCAAGCCTTCTTTTATAAGCTCCTGAGGCGATTTGTCGTCTTCGATATACCCTTTAATTATCCTGTCGAGCAAATCATACTCAGGCAGCGAATCGGTATCCTTCTGGCCCTCCTTAAGTTCAGCCGAGGGAATGCGGTCGATTACACTTTGCGGGATAAGCTCTTTATTATTGATTTTATTCATATACCTGGCAAGGTCGTAAACCATCGTCTTGGGTACATCCTTAATCACCGCAAAACCGCCTGCGCTGTCGCCGTAAAGGGTCGAATAACCTACCGCTGTTTCACTTTTATTGCCCGTCGTCAGCACCATATAGGAAAACCGGTTGCTAAGCGACATCAGTATCGTGCCGCGAATTCTTGCCTGAAGATTTTCATAAGCAATACCACAATCTTCCCAGCCCTCGACCATAGAGAGTGTATCGTTAAAACTGTTAAGGACAGATGCAATAGGTATTGTCCTGAACTCAATATCCAGATTTTTTGCAACCTTTTCGGCGTCGCTTATTGTATCGGGGCTGTTAAACTTTGACGGCATCGTTATGCCGAGAACATTTTGTGCACCGAGAGCATCCACTGCAATAGCGGCGGTCAGTGCCGAATCGATTCCGCCGCTTAAACCGATTACCACCTTGCCAAAGCTGTTCTTTAATATGTAATCCCTCGTGCCTAATACCAATGCCCCGTAAACTTCTGCAACAGTGGCCATCGGTTCGGGCATCGGCTGCCGGGCTGCGCTTTTTACCATCACTCTTTTGCCGTCGGCCAAATCAATATCGGCAATAAGCAAATCCTCGTCAAAGGCCTTTGCCTGGCAGATGACTGCGCCTGTGGAATCGAGGAACATACTCCTGCCGTCAAAAACAAGCTCATCCTGTCCGCCGACAAGATTACAGTATGCAACCGCACAATCGAAATACGTCGCGCAGTGGCGAAGAACCTCCTGCCTTTTGTCGAGCTTGCCAACATAAAAAGGTGAAGCCGATATATTTATAATGATATCCTTGCAGCGGATTTCCTTGAGGAATTTGTCCATCCATTCTAAATGCCAGATATCCTCACAAATTGTAAGCACCACCGCCATACCGTTTACGTTCACGATGACAGTGCCCGTCCCGGGTCTGAAATATCTCCGCTCGTCAAAGACGCCGTAATTGGGCAGGATGCACTTGCGGTAAATCTTTTTTATCTGGCCTTTTTCGAGTACCGCCAGCGAATTGAAAAACCCTTTGTCTCCTGCCTCGGCAAAACCGACAATAACAGTTTTTTTCGGACAATCTTTTGCGAGCTGTTCAACGGCCAAGCGATTTTCCTCGAGGAAGTGATTTTTCAAAAGCAAATCTTCCGGCGGATAACCGCAGACTGCCATTTCAGGAAAGACCAGTATATCAACGTTTGATTTCACCGCCTGCTCGTAGAACCTGCGCATTATTTTAACGTTGCCTGCAATATCGCCGACAGAGGCATTAAATTGTCCTAAACCAACTCTTAATGACATATATACCTTTAGAAAATTAAAAATTAAAAGTTAAAAATTCAAAATTGCGGAGTTAAGACTAAAATAAATCAGTCTTACTTCTCCGTAAGGAGTCCCAAGGACAATAATTTTGATTTTTTATTTTTAATATTTAATTTCTACTTTTGAACTTCTTTGAGCAGTAGAAAGTTGAACAGTAGACCGCATTTGAGCATTTACGTTTTTTCTACTGCTCTACTACTCACCTGCTCAAATGCTCTGTCGGCCAAAGGCCGACAGCCACTTGTCGATTGCGGCGGCGGCTTCTCGACCGCTATTGATTGCGCGGACGACAAGTGACGCTCCGCTGACGGTATCGCCTGCGACAAACACAGCCGGCTTATTTGTCTGGTAATTGTTCATGGCGACATTACCTTGCCCGTCGAGCTTTAGCTCAAGCGCCTTTATCAGACCTTCGTGCACAACATGCACAAATCCCATTGCCACAAGCACAAGGTCGGCATCGATAACAAAATCAGTACCAGCCAGTTCCTTTATGTTCCAGCCGCCGTCCGGCTTCTTTATCCATTCGACCTGGCAGCCGTGCAGTTGCGTAACGCGTGTTTCGACGCCCGACAGTTTCTTTGTCATCACGCCCCACAATCGCTGGCATCCTTCTTCGTGCGATGATGAGGTACGCATAATTCGAGGCCACATAGGCCAAGGTGTA
>JAPLMV010000127.1 GCA_026386835.1 Planctomycetota bacterium
TCTCTTTACCGTTTTACCGTCCAACCGCGACTGACTTTCCCCTCGCAGCCTACCCTCGAATGCTGTGGTCGAAGTCCAGCATCTCTCCAATTCTCAAATCCCTCACTGAACTTTTGCAAAACTCAAAAACCATCGCTTAAAGAACCCAGCTTTTCAAAACCTTCACTTAAAAATCCATGACTCATAAATCACTACATTAGTATATATGCATATACTATTGCTGCAATTGTCTAACCGAAAACAAAAAACTTATCTTGGGCTTGTCTATACTGAGCCTGTCGAAGGATTCGGATTTCGAGCTTCGAGTTTCGTGCTTTTTCCATTCCACCTCCGCGCCCTCTGCAAACTTTGCGGTGAAAAATCTTTTCCCATTCTACCCATTTTAACATATTTAACTCAGGCGGTCTTTTTTTAATGAGCATGTCAAAAAAGCATCTTTTTTTAACTTTTGCCTCGCTTTCACGTCTAATATAGGTGTTTTTGCAAGTTGTTTTGCCCCGAGATTAACTTGTTGATTATATTGATTATAGCGATTTTATCTGGGCTGACGTCCGAAAATATACTAAATTAACAACCAAGCTGTTAATTTGGGCAAAGATTAGTCTTTTTTTCACTAACTTTTTATGGTAAAATGAACTAAATTCTATCGGAGCAAGGTTTTATGCTGAAATTCAGGGAATTTTTGTTTTTATACAGGGGTTTCTGTATTATAGCCATACTCGGTATGGCTGGCGGTTGTAGTCCGCAGCAGTATAAAGCCGATGCCGACAAGGAAGTTTATAATATCATTGACAGCAAGTGGAAAAATAGCTTTGGTCAAAAAGCTAACTACAGAGTCAGTGACACAGCACCATCCCCTAATGATGTCAACATAGCCGCCTCAGTACCATCGGGTGCGATAAATCTTGCACAGGCAGCAGCTATGGCCACGACCAACAATCGGGATTACCAAACGCGTAAGGAAACACTTTATTTATCGGCTCTCGACTTAACCCTGACGCGGCATCAGTACGCGCTGCAATTGTTTGGTACCGTTGACGGCGGATATGTTAAAAAGGGGGCAGGCGACAGCAGAGAGGAAGATGTAAGCGTCAGCAGCGAATCAGGCGGTACTTTTAGGCAGATATTAGCCGATGGAACAATAGTCAGCACCCGCCTTGCAGTGGACTGGCTGCGTTTTTTAACAGGCGACCCACGGACTTCATTAGGTTCAGTCCTTAGTGCAAGCGTTACAATGCCTTTGCTGGGCAGCGGTGCAGGCAAGGTCGAACGTGAGAAGCTCACCCTTGCAGAGCGCGGCGTTCTGTATCAGATACGGAATTTTAATCGTTACCGCCAGACATTTGTGGTATCTATTGTGAACGATTATTATCGTGTCCTGCAGCTAAGGGATGAAGTAGCCAATGCTGAGAACAATTACAAGATAGTGGCGGAGTCAAAAGAGCGTCTGGAGATGGAAGCACAGGCGGGTCGCAGAAATCGTTTCGAGGTAGACCAGGCCGAGCAGAATATGCTGACAGCAAAAGATAGTTATGTGAGTACCCAGCAGGAATATGAGCAGGCATTAGACAGTTTCAAGATAAGGTTGTCGCTGCCTACGGATGCTAATGTGGAACTGGACCAAAATGAGCTAAGGGCATTAGAAAACATTGGCATAACCCAGCCTGACTATACGCTGGATATGGCGGTTGAAACGGCATTGCTTCGGCGTCTGGATTTGGCCAATAGCGCCGACAGTATAGACGATTCGCTGCGTTCGGTTATACTGGCGACAGACGGCCTTGGCACCGAGCTTAACCTGCTCGGCAGTGCCTCGGTGAATTCAAAGGAAAAGACCGAATTCGACAATTTGCAATTTCATCGCGGGACTTATGGAATAGGTTTTGAAGCGGATTTGCCGTTCGACCGCAAAGCTGAGCGTAATGCCTATCGCAGGGCATTGATAAACCTCGAACAAAGCCGGCGTCAGTACGAAAATGACGTGGAAGAAGTTAAATTGAGTGTGCGTAAGGCATATCGTCAGCTAAGAGAAGCAGCCCAACGGCATGAGATACAGGTTAAAAGTCTGAACTTGGCACGAAGTCGTGTCGAAAGCACCTCCTTATTGCTGGAGGCAGGCCGACTGACCACGCGAGATTTGCTGGACTCACAGAATGCCCTGTTGCAGGCACAGAACAATGTTACTGCTGCTTTGGTAGACCATATAATTGCAAAATTAAGTTTTTTTCAAGATGTAGGTATCCTGCAGGTTAAGCCGGACGGCATGTGGCAGGAACGGTAAGTGTGATTAATGGAATTATAAAATGGAAACAAACGAAGTAAAAAAGCAGGGCGGTAGATTGTCGAGCATATCGGCGTTGGTAAGACGTTTTCGCAGGATTTTTATTGTCGCAGTTGCCGTTGCAGTTGTGGGCATAATTGCATTTGTATTTTTACATAGGATGTGGGGTGGCGCTGGTGAGTCCGGTACAAACATGGGTGTTTTTACGGTAGAGCGAGGACCCTTAATCATCAGGGATACTGTAAGCGGCGATATTAAGGCTCTTAACTCGGTAGATATTAAGTCTGAGGTAGAAGGCAGGACAACAATAATCAGTATTGTTCCCGAAGGTACGGTCATTACACCGGAAGATGTCAATAACGGCAAAATTCTTTTTGAGTTGGACTCTTCAGAAATAAAGCAAAGACTAACTCAGCAGGAGATTTCGTTCCTGGCTGCGCAGGCCAACTTGACTGAAGCAAGAGAGTCGCTTGATATTCAGTTAAAACAAAATGAAAGTGACATTATGGCCAGCCACATGAAAGTCAGGTTCGCACTGATGGATTTGCAAAAGTACCTCGGTGCAGATTTGGCCGAAAAACTCGTTTCCCATGCTGACAGCAATCTTAATGGCGATCCCAATAATGATGCCGGCAATGTCGAAAAAGAGAATAACAGAATTGTTTCACTCATCGATGACCCCAACCTTGGCGGCGAGGCTTCTCAGAAACTTAAAGAATTGAGGAGCAGTATTCTTCTTGCCGAAGAGAACTTTAAGCAGGCATCTAACAGACTGGATTGGACGCGAAAGCTCGAAGAGAAAAAGTATGTCTCTAAAACCCAGATGGAGGAAGACGAACTTGCAGTGCAGCGTCTTGAGATTGAAAAAGGCAAGGGTGAAATTGCCTTGGACTTATTTAAAGCCTATGAGTTTCCCAAGCAGGCTGAAAAACTCTTGAGTGATTATCAGGAGGCCGGACGGCAATTAGGGCGGACGGAAGCGCAAGCACGCTCCAAATTGGCTCAGGCACAGGCCAAGCTTAGAAGTAATGAAGCTACATACTCTCTGCAGCAGGAAAATCTGCTAAAACTGCAAAAACAGTTTGCGGCATGTAAAATTAAGGCACCTGCCCCGGGACAGGTAGTATACTCATCGAGTATGATGAATAGCTGGGAGAGGCAACGCGGGCAGATAGAAGTGGGAGCGGAGGTTCGCGAACGGCAAAAAATTATATCGATACCTGATCCTTGCGCGATGAAAGCAGAAGTCAAAATTCACGAGACGTGGGTTGACAAAGTACAGCCGGGCCAGCAGGTAAAAATAACAATGTCGGCATTTCCGGATAAAGTTTTTACCGGCAAGGTCTTAAAAAAAGCACCATTGGCGTCGCCTGAAGAGTGGATGAACCCCGACCTTAAAGTATATGCAGCCGACGTGAGCATTGATGGAACGCACGATTTTCTCAAGACCGGAATGACGGCAAAGGTTGAAATTATCATTGAAGAACTTAAAGATGTGCTCAGCGTACCTATACAGGCTGTTGTTAACCGCGGCGGAAAAAAACTTTGCTATGTGGAAAATAGTAAAAATCCCAGGGAACGCGAAGTTGAGACAGGTGCATTTAATGATAGTTTTGTGGAAATCAAAAAAGGCCTGTCCGAGGGGGATAAAGTGCTTCTTAATCCGCCGCGTATTGCTGAACCGCAGCAAGCACCCAATAAAGAGGTAAAAAACCCAGTAGAAAATACTGACCAAAAACCTTGAGGTTCGAGTTTAATGGATGTTGTTAAAATCGAAAAGCTGTGCAAGATGTATCAATTGGGTACATTTCAATTGTCTGCTTTATGTGACATTGATTTGATAATTCAACAAGGTCAGTATATAGCTGTTATGGGTCCCAGCGGCTCAGGAAAATCCACACTGCTTAATTTGTTGGGCTGCCTGGACAGACCTACTGGCGGCCGGTATTGGCTGGGCGGAAAGGATGTGTCCGAACTCGATGATGACCAGCTTTCGCTAATCCGCGGTAAGCATATCGGTTTTATATTTCAATCTTACAATCTCATCGGTCAGCTCAATGTCATAGAAAACATAGAGCTTCCGATGTTTTACCAGGGTTTTTCAGAACATGATAGTGCCGACCATGCCCAAAAATTAGCCGAAATGGTCGGCCTTGGTGACAGAACCAAACACAGGCCGTCAGAGCTCAGCGGCGGTCAGCAGCAGAGAGTAGCAATAGCCAGAGCACTTGCAAACGACCCTACGGTAATACTCGCTGACGAGCCGACGGGCAACCTGGATTCACAAAGCGGCGCTGAAATTCTGAGTATTCTCGATGAACTTCATCGGCAGGGTAAAACCCTGATTATTGTAACACATGATGACCACATCGGCAAAAGAGCCCAGAGAGTCATACACCTTCTTGACGGACGGATTGACAGGGATGAATTTAACCATCGGCGGTAACTATTATGCGCTGGTTTACTATTAAAAAAACTGCCAAGTTAGGCATCAAAAGTCTTTGGATGCATAAGTTGCGTTCCACGCTGACAACGCTGGGTATTGTTTTCGGTGTATGCTCGGTGGTAGCGATGCTGGCGATTGGCGAAGGGGCCAGCCGCGAAACACAGGCAGCTATAGCCAGACTTGGCAGCACGAATTTGATTATTGAAACGATTAAACCCCCACAGGAACAGGCTGATACCGGAAAAGTGGAGGCAATGCGCAATTATGGATTGACCTATGCCGATGCTGAAACCATTCACAACACGATACCCTATGTTGAGGTAACTGTACCCGTTCGTGAGCTTGACCAGGAAGCCAGATATCTCAATCGCCAGATAGCCATAAAAATTGTGGGTACGATTCCATGGTACACAGAAATTTCCCCAATTCGACTGATGCGAGGCCGGTTTTTAGGCAGCACCGACTTGCAGTACGGCCAAGCCGTTTGTGTTATTGACGAACAGGTAGCCCGCGAACTTTTTGCTTTTGACGACCCTATCGGAACGGATGTGCGGATTTATGGAAACTACTATCGGGTAGTAGGGATAGTTACTCAGGCGGCAGCAGTCCGATTGAAGGAGGAACCTGCCGTTGGCGACAAAAGCGGCGGCGTTGCAGGCTATATTTATATTCCTATTACAACAGCCAAACGTTGTTTCTCTGAAGTGAACTATAGCTTCAGCGGCGGCAAACAAAGCCTGGAAAAAGTGGAACTGCAAAAGATTACCGTCAAGGTTCGCTCAGCCGAACAGGTGTTGCCGATGCGGGATATTCTGGATGTATTGTTGGCTCGTCTTCATAAGGCTAAAAATGACTACCATATAACTGTTCCCTTGGAGATGCTGCGGTACGCCGCGGCGGAAAGACGCAGGTCCAGCATCGTTCTGGGCTCTATCGCTGCAATTTCACTTCTTGTCGGCGGCATAGGAATTATGAACATAATGCTGGCAACCGTAAGTGAACGCACAAGGGAAATCGGCATCCGCAGGGCTTTGGGTGCCAAAAAAAGGGATATTGTCATTCAATTTCTTTCAGAAACCCTGCTTTTAACTTTGGCAGGTGGTATTATCGGGATTATACTCGGCTCTGTTATACCGTTTTTAGTAACCTACTTTAGCCGCCAGCCTACGGCGATTACAGGTGTTTCTTTGATACTGGCCTTTGGCATAAGCGCGGCTGTTGGAATAATTTTCGGCCTGTACCCAGCTTATCGCGCTGCGAATATGGACCCTATCGAATCCCTGCGGCATGAATAATCGGCCTGCATAAAGACCTCTGTGGTATTTTTACTGATTATCCTCGGAAAATCTTTTATACCCAGTAACGCCGCTATTCTTTTCGGTATTTGGATATTATCGTAAACGCCGGCAAATTTATCCGCACCCGCACCGAATGCGTAAAGAGGAACCGGCGTAGCCGTGTGTCCGCTTGTCGTCCATTTGATATCGAGGTCTTTTCCTTCAAGGCTGCCGTTTTTGATTACCAGGCCGCCGGTTTCGTGGTCTGCCGTAACAATCACCAGCGTATGTGCATCCTTTAGAGCAAAATCAAGAGCTGTTTTAACCGCTTTATCGAAAAGAAGGGTTTGCCTGATGGTATTATTCGAATCATTTTTATGACAGCACCAGTCAATCTGACTGCCTTCAATCATTAAAAAGAACCCCTGCTTATTTTTACTTAAAACTTCTATCGCTTTCTCTGCAAGTTCGGATAGATTTG
>JAPLMV010000209.1 GCA_026386835.1 Planctomycetota bacterium
AGATTTTTTCCTTTAGACTTTGCCGTTGTAAAACCTATGTCGGGCATCTCACTGTCTATTGACATTTCACCGATTTCCAGCTTGAACTGCTTAAGGCTGTTTTTTCTATACAGTTCAAACGGGCTGTTGCCGTCGGGTACAAAGTCGTTAAGATGCATCAGACGCGTAACAAATCCCCATTTGCTCTTATCGTCACCTGTCTCTGATGGATCCATCAACGACATTAAATCCTCATATGGGCTGTAACCGGTTATTGTTACCACGAAACCTGCCTTTTCAGCATTATCCTTTTCTTTCTCGTCCGCCTTTAAATCCTTCTTATTCCTCGCGACTGGACTTTTTCCTCCAGTCCCGCCTGCGGGAAGCCCGCCGTCAGGACCCCCAGGAAATCCAGGAAATCCTTGGCCGCCAGGACCTCCAGGAAATCCAGGAAATCCTTGGCCGCCGGGACCTCCAGGAAATCCAGGAAATCCTTGGCCGCCGGGACCTCCCAATGAGGCATCGCCACCGCTTCCTGCCCTTTTAAGTTCCGAGGCACCAAAGTTTGTTGTGGCAAGATCGTTTGTATACTTAACCGACATCCCTGTTATAAATATCTGCTTTCGCTCCTTGCGGGGAATCTGAAGAATAGCCTCAACATCATCGTTGGCAAAGGCCTCATAAAGTTTCTTCTGGTCAGGATTATTTTTTTGATTTGGAAGAACAGAAACTATGGTCTCGTGAAGCAACGGAATCATATCACGATACTTAAAAAGATCAAATTCCTTCTTTATCGCAGCTTCACTAACGGGCTTTTTGCTTCGCTGTTCCTCAAGATTTTTAATGGACTTCTCTGCATCGCTGATAACACTGCTGATTTGCCGCCTTGTATTTTCTTTGTCGGCGTAATTGGCTCTGTCAAAGAACGTGCGACCAAACGACAGAATGGATACCACAAGAAACATACATGCCGCAATAGTGAAATACATTGTCTTGCTGCGCCAGGACATCGAGCGAGCAATATTACCGGGCAAAAGATTGCTCTCAATCCTGCCAAGTCCATGCACCTGAAGTGCAAGACCGTAAACAACTCCGAAATCACAGACGTTCTCGTGAAAGTTCGCCGCAGAAACGCTCGAATTTATCGAAAGCTTCTTAAATGAGTCCGGACGCTCGACAGAAAGTTGTAGAGTCTGCTGAAGGTACTTGAGAAGACCCTGCATTTTTGTCCCACCACCAAGGGCTATAATCTTAGACAGCTTGCTGCCGGGGCTCGAACTGTTGTAAAATCCCAGCGACCTCTGTATCTCTGATGCCAGATCCGTAAAAACAGGCTTCATCGCCTGAAGTATCTGCCTTGCATATTTGCTCATCGGTGCTGTTCGCTTTAATTTCTCGGCCTTTTCAAAATTAAGCCTAAATGCATCCGCTATAGCCGTTGTAAAATTATTGCCACCCATCGGAATACACCTTTGCCAAACCGTAGATGCCGTGCAAACCACCAAATCCGTATTCTCCGCTCCTATATTAAGAACCACTATCGGCTGGCCGCTTGTCTTGAACAATTCCGGATGGTCATATAGTATATAATTATACAACGCCATCGGCGACATCTGGACATAACTGACCTGTATGTTTTCTCTGACGTAATATCCAAGCGCAGAGTTCACGATGTCATTCTTTATCGCAAAAATCCCGACCTTTCTTTCCCCGCTCTCGCTCTCACTCATCAACTGCCAATCCCACTGAACATCATTTATATCAAATGGGATTTGTTGAGCCGCTTCGAATTTTACGATCTCATCAACCTTCTTTTTTTCAACAGGAGGCAGCGTAACAAATCTTGCGAAGGTATTCTGACTTGGCACCGAAACAATCACGTCGTCCCTGCCAAGATTATTTCGGCTCACGAACTGACGCAAACTTATCGCTATCAATTCTTCTTTTTCAGCATCTTTCACGCCTGAGCCGTTGAGAATTTTCCCGTGCTGAATATTATCAAAGCCGATTACCTCAACAACCCCGTCGGCTGCCCTCAAATGCAGTGCCTTTAGAGAATTATTCCCTATATCTATTGCCCACACCGCTCCGGATAATGATGCCATGACAAACCTTTCGCTTTATGGTCACAACTCGAGTCGTTTAGACTTGTAAATAAATCTAAACGATTATAAATTATAACATATTATGAAAACTTTTTCCATAGATACTCTCGGCTGCAAAGTCAATCAATACGAAACCCAGCAGATTCTCCATTTACTCGAGCATCTCGGCCTCGACCATATTGATACCGCCGATAAACCCGACCTGGTCGTTGTAAATACCTGTTGTGTTACAAATACCGCTTCTGCAAAAAGCAGGCAATACGTCCGCAAAGCCCTAAAGCTAAGGCCCGATGCCGACATCGTCGTCTGCGGCTGTCTGCCCCTTATAGAAACAGGCCAAATTCCCATTTCGGGTAAAAACATTCACCTTGTCAAAAATCGAACCAATCTCGCCAAAACCTTAACGCAACTCGTTAATGGTCAGGCACTTGCCCTCGATTCGCAATCCCTGCAAATCAGTCGGGATACCATAATTAAACCAGAAAATACGCCCAAAAGCAAGAATAAACCGCCTATTTTCCCAAAACTTTCAGAATTAACATCCTTTAAAGGCCATACACGCGCTTTTCTCAAAATCCAGGATGGCTGTGACGGCTATTGCAGCTACTGCATTGTACCAAAAACTCGTCCCATTGTTCAAAGCAAGTCCCAGCAGTCAATCCTTCAGGAAGCCCAGGCCCTCATCAATGCCGGCCATAAGGAAATCGTTATTACAGGAATTTTCCTCGGTGCTTTCGGACAACCCACCGTCAGACGAAATAAATGGCCAGATAACCGCAATTGCGAATTCGCAAACCTGCTCGAAAAAATCGCACAAATACCCAATCTCCACCGTATCCGCCTAAGCTCCATTGAGCCCGGCGATGTAACACCACAGCTCCTCGACATCTTCTGCAAATATCCAAACATTATGCCCCACCTGCACCTGCCGCTTCAATCCGGCTCACCTGAAATCATCAAAAAAATGTGCAGACAATATACTATTGACGAATTTACCAAAACCGCTGACCTCGTTAAAAGCCGCCTCGAAAAGCCCGCTATCACTACTGATATCATCGTTGGCTTCCCAGGCGAAACCGATTCCGACTTTCAGCAGACTGTCGATTTAGCAAAATATGTCGGCTTTTCTAAAATGCACGTATTTCCCTTTTCACCCCGCCAGGACACACCCGCTGCAAAAATGCCAAAGCCGGTTCACAATGAAACCGTAAAACATCGCTCACAGGTCTTGCGCGACCTCGATAACGAACTGGGCTGCCAATTCCGCCGGCAGTTCATCGGCCAGACCGCAACTGTATTGATAGAAGATACTTGCAGCCGGCTTGCAGGCCGATGTGAACGCTATTTTATGGTTTCAATTGAAAACCCCACCGAAAATCTGAAAAAAAATGACCTCGTTAAAGTTACGCTTACCAAAAACACCAAATCCGCAATGATCGCAAAAGTTTAAAATAACCTTCAATTCCTTATCATAGCAGAACTTCGCATTTCCTCAATTCGTAAAATTGCTTTGTCTTTTTTTCTGTAAATCGTATAATTAAGCAATCAGGTAAGTAAAATACTT
>JAPLMV010000077.1 GCA_026386835.1 Planctomycetota bacterium
GTTACGCTGATGGATAGTAACGGCAGCGTTTTTGAAAAAAGCAAACCGGAACTTGTCTTTGATTACCGAAGCATGAACATCACTGCAAAATTTATCCTCGGCGCTCAATTGAAACTGAACGCATCCGACCCCAACTTGATACTGCGAATGGTGAAAGAAATCTGGATTTACAAGAAAAATACTCAACCGCTAAATACCAAGAATGCCGGCTGCATCTTTAAAAACCCGAAAGGCGTTTTTGCAGGCGCTCTTGTAGACAGAGCAGGGCTGAAAGGTTTCAGAATCGGCGGCGCCGTAATCAGCGAAAAGCACGCGAACTTCATCATCGCAGAAAAGGGGTGCAAAAGCAGCGATGTCATGGGCGTCATAGAGACAGCAAAACAAAAGGTTAAAGAACAATTCGACGTCGATTTGGAACTTGAGATTGAAATCTGGAACTGAGAGAATGACTATTGATTATTGATTATTTAAAGAATGGACAATAACAAATTAAAAATAGCGGTGTTGATGGGGGGTATTGGTGAAGAGCGAAAAATTAGTCTCCAGAGCGGCAGATGTGTCGCCGATGCATTGCAACAGGCCGGCCTGGACGTAATCGCTGCCGACATCACGCCGGACAATATGGAAATTCTCGATGACGGGAACATCGACGTATTTTTTCTGGCGCTGCATGGCCAGTTCGGCGAAGACGGCAGGCTTCAGCAGATACTTGAAGATAAATCTCTCGTCTATACCGGCAGCGGACCGAAGGCAAGCAGGCTGGCATTTGACAAGATGGCCAGCAAAAGGGCATTTGTCAAAGCAGGCGTTCTTACCCCGCCTGTGGTTGAGTTCGATGCTCACAGCGACATCAATAAAATTGAAAAGCAGATGCAGAGTTTCGGCGGTAAATACGTTGTAAAACCCATAAGGCAGGGCAGCAGCGTCGGTGTCAGCATCGTCGGCGCAATAGATTCTGCGATTAAATCGGCTAAAAAATGCCTCGATGAATTCGGGGACTGCATGATAGAAAAATTTATCACCGGCAGAGAATTGACTGTGGGCATTCTTTGCGGCAGGCGACTGCCGATAATTGAAATTCGTGCAAAGACCGGTTTCTACGATTATCAGGCAAAATACATCGATGATAATACAGAGTATCTTTTTGATACGATTGAAGACCCCGCTGTTGAAGACAGGGTGGTCTCGGCTGCGATGGATTGTTTTATCGCACTTAACTGCCGGCACTTTGCAAGAGTTGACTTTATTTTAACCGACGACGGAAATGCCCACGCACTTGAGGTAAACACGATTCCTGGTTTTACATCGCATTCTCTTTTGCCCAAGGCAGCGGCAAAAATAGGGCTTTCCATGAGCGAGTTATGTTTAAAAATTATAAGAACAACTATGGAAGATAAAAAAGCAGCAGTATCCAATATATAAAGATAATTATCAATTGCCGATTGAAAATCGGAAATCGAAAATCGGAAATACCAATGGCGTTGGGAAGAAAAAAAACAAGTAAAAGCGAAAAGGACTCATTTAAGCTCGGTTCGTCCAAAGACAGGAAAAAACGGCAGATAAGCCGATACCGTCAAAGTCTGTTGTTCATAGCGATAGTAGTTGGAATAGTTTGTGTCTTTGCCGGTGCAGGGGTCTTTTTTGTATTTCTCGACCAGCGTGTCCCCATGCCTCAGCAGAGCGGCGTCATAAAGCTGGTCAATCCTCCTGAATGGATTAACGAGGCGCTGAAAGAAAAGATTTATAAGGCCGCACAGGCCGGCGGCGAGAACCTTAAGCTCGACGAAAATGCCGCACAAAAAGTCCAGCAAAATATCGCAAAGGTTTCCTGGGTCTACCAGGTAGTAGTCCAGACCACCAGCGACAGTTTTATTGTCGATGCAAAATGGCGTAAACCCGTTGGTCTGCTTAAAATTGGTCATGGCAAATTTTACGTCGATAGCGAATCGGTCGTTCTCGATTTTGTGCCGATGTCGAGTCTACCCATCATAGAGATAAAAGGTTTTCCTGCCCCAGCAAAACCGCCGGCTCTCGGTCAGGTATGGCACAGCGATGCTCTTTCGGCAGCGGTGGCGATATTAACCCTCTTCGACAAGAGGGACAAGCTTGATGTGCCCGGTAAACCGCTGCTTAATCAGATTGACAGCATCGACATAACCAACTTCGGCGGCGGACAGAACAATCGTTTGCCGCACATAGTCCTGTATGCCAAGGACGGCACAGGAACCAAAGATGGCACAGAAATTATCTGGGGTGCCGAGATAGGGACATGGCAGCGACACTTAGAGGCGCGCGACGAGGACAAGCTTGCCAAACTCTACAGCTATTACAAGGAAACCGGCTCGCTTCTTAACGGGGTCAAATACATCGACCTTCGCCAGCCAGACAAGGCAAATTTTCAGCCGGTCGATAAAAATTAATCTTTAGCGCCATTCAGCGCCGTTGGCAAATCGGTATATCGGTATGGGATTTCCATGTCCGTACAAATCGACTTGAGTTCCATCAGGATTGACTCGGTTATCCTGCTTTGAATATCTGGGCTGCCTTTGCAGCTAAATATCCTACAGGACGCAAAACGGTGTTTGTAAATTTCACACCTGCCCTGTGTGTTATAGGGACATTTTCCATTGGCCATTGGCTTTATATTTTCCTCTCCGAGGCTGGCGGCCAGATACATTATTTCCGGTGTTGTAACAAATAATCTGTGGTCGTATTTCCCGAAGTCGCAGCATTTTCCGCAGATATCGCATGTTCCTGTAATTGGTCCGTGCTTTCGGCTCTGCAAATCGAGCCAGTTATAAATTTCAGCCACCCTTTCAGCGACCTGGCGATTCATATTGCCGTTTTTCCACCATTTTTTTTGCTTTCGTATTTTTTCAATTTCCTCAAAATTGCGTACTCTGTCTCTGTTGACCCCTGCGCATTTCCTGCTGGTTTTTTCCCATGCATCTGGTGTCGATAAATTTTCCGACCAGAACGGCCAGGTCCTGCATTGGTTTGGCCTGACATGGTAGATTGAGCATTGCTTTTGGCCGTTTATGTTCTGCAGAAATATACAATCTTTGCTGGCGGCATCCTCGATTATCGATGTTCTTAGCCCGACTCGCCTCATGAATTTATGCCGCAACCGGCTGACCGGCATCTTGAGAAAATCCGCTATGAATTTAATTTCCGGCCTTGTAACCCAGATATAGCCCTCACCCGGCCCCGAGCAGCATCTGCCGCACCGGTCGCATTCGAAATTCAAACCGTTAATATACCATTTTTTACCCAAGTTTTTTACTTTGCAGCATTTAGTTATTAATATTTAGTTGCCGGTTTAGATTATATAAAAACAAGCCAGGAATTTCAAATAGTGTTTTATTTTGCCCTCATCGGCGGTTCGGTTTTTTGCTTTACAATTGCGGCGGGTCAGGTTAGAATTCAATGATGGAGCGAACGAAAGGGTAATGGGTTCGTAAACAAGTAAATGGCAGGCAAAATAAAAATTAATACCGAACGGTGCAAAGGATGTGGGCTTTGCATAACAGTGTGCCCCAAAAATGGCATCGTCCTGTCAAAACACCCCAATAAACATGGTTACTTCCCGGCCCAGGCAAATAATCACGATTGTAACGGTTGTGCCGCCTGTGCAACTATCTGCCCGGATGTGGTAATTGAGGTCAGCAGAGAGGTCAATATCGTTGAGGTAAAAGAAATAAAAAAACAGAATTGCGGAATTAAGACTAAAATAAATTATTAACCACGAAGGCACGAAGTTCACGAAAAAGAAAAAAGATAAATAAAAACTTAGTGTCTTGGTGTCTTAGTGGTGGGTAAAAAATCTGTGAAATCTGTGTCTAAATGTAGAAGCAGTCTTACTTCAAATTTTTTATATTTAATTTTAGTATGAGTGAACGGATTCTAATGTGCGGCAATGAGGCGCTTTCTGAAGCGGCTATCATTGCCGGTCTTGACGCATATTTCGGCTATCCAATTACGCCGCAAAACGAAATCACTGCCTACATGTCCAGAAGGATGCCCGAACAGGGCAAGGTCTTTGTGCAGAGCGAAAGCGAACTTGCGGCCATCAATATGGTATTCGGCGCTTCAGCTACGGGCAAGCGCTCAATGACAACTTCATCGAGTCCCGGCATCAGTCTGATGCAGGAAGGGATAAGCTATCTTGCCGGAGCGGAACTGCCTGCGGTAGTTGTCAACGTGATGCGCGGCGGGCCTGGTCTTGGCAATATCTCACCATCACAGGGGGATTATTTTCAGGCAACCCGCGGAGGCGGGCACGGGGATTACAAAACTATTGTTATTGCACCATCGAGCGTGCAGGAACTGGCTGACTCTATGTCGCGGGCCTTTGACCTGGCGGATATTTATAGAATGACCGTTTTGATTCTTGCCGACGGCATACTCGGTCAGATGATGGAGCCGGTGGTACTCGATAAAAAACCAAAACCTCCGCTGCCTGCAAAGGACTGGGCGTTGACCGGCGCCAAGCAAAGGCCGCAGAATATCGTCAGGTCGCTGTGGCTTAAAGACGGCGCACTGGAGAAGTTAAATTATAAACTGCAGGAAAAATACCGGCAGGTGCAGAAAAACGAAACACGCTGCGAACAATATATGGTCGATGACGCCGACATTGTGATAGTTGCCTACGGCATCGTAGCGAGAATAGCAATTTCAGCGGTAAACAAGGCAAGGCAGGAAGGAATCAAGGCGGGCTTGATTCGCCCCATCACATTGTGGCCTTTCCCGACGGAGCAGATAGATAAAGCCTCTGAGGAACTTAGGATTTTCTTAGTGGTGGAGATGAGTTGCGGCCAGATGGTCGATGACGTTAAACTTGCCATAGCGGGAAAATCGCCGGTGGTATTTCACGGTCGCCCAGGCGGCGGCGTGCCGAGCGTCGATGAAATTCTCGAAAAAATCAGACAATTGACAGTGAGAAATAGCGTATAGAAAAGAAAAATAAAAACATAAAGAAAGAACACAGAACACAGAACACTGAACTCAGAACACAGAATAAGAGAAGAAAAATTCCAATTATGAGTTCTGTGTTCTGAATTCTGAATACTAATTTTAGGTTTATGAAGACTGTATTTAAAAGAACACCGAGTCTAAAGGATACCCAGACACATTACTGTCCAGGCTGCGGGCACGGTCTGGCTCACCGTCTTTTGGCTGAGGCAATAGACGAACTGGGCATTCATGATCGCACCATCGGCATAGCCCCTGTTGGATGTGCGGTACTTGCGTATGATTATCTGGATGTGGATATGATTGAAGTTGCGCACGGCAGGGCACCGGCTGTGGCGACAGGTATGAAAAGAACCAACCCGGACAAGATAATTTTTTCCTATCAGGGCGACGGCGACCTTGCAGCAATCGGAACGGCGGAGATTATCCACGCCGCTCACAGGGCAGAACAGATAACGGTTATATTTATCAATAATGCGGTCTTCGGTATGACTGGCGGCCAAATGGCGCCGACGACCTTACTCGGCCAGGTAACAACCACAACGCCGCAGGGCAGGCAATCAAACGGTCAGGGTTTTCCGCTGCAAATATCGGAGCTTTTGGCAATCCTGCCGGGCGCAATTTATGTGGAACGGTGCTCGGTTTACAACCCTGCTCAGATTAGCAATACTAAAAAGGCTATCAAACATGCCTTTGAACTGCAAATGAACGGGGCAAAAGGTTTGTCGCTTGTAGAAGTGCTTTCTCCCTGCCCGACTTACTGGCACATGTCACCTGCCAGGTCGATGGAATGGATTGAAAAGGAAATGACCAAAGTTTTTCCGCTGGGAAAATTGAAGGATATAGCTTAGAGCTGCATATGCAAGATGCAAATAACAATTTTTATGAGGAAATTTTAATAGCCGGCTTTGGCGGGCAGGGGATTCTTCTGGCGGGCAAGCTATTGGCGCAGGCTGCGATGAAGACAGGCCATGAGGTAACATGTATGCCTTCTTATGGCGCAGAAGTTCGAGGCGGCACAGCCAATTGTATGTTAGTCATGTCAAATCAGCCCATCGCTTCGCCTATGGTCGTCAGTTGCAATTCACTGATTGCGATGAACAAGGCCTCGCTGGACAAATTTGCCCCGTGCATCAAGTCGGCTGGATTGTTGATTATGAATAGTTCTTTAATCGACGAAATGCCGAAGCTGGATAAGAGCATTGAGATTTTAGCTGTTCCCGCCGATGAAATTGCGGTTGAACTCGGCAATCAAAAAGTGGCCAATATGGTCGTTCTCGGTGCATATCTGCAAAGACGAGGGGTTATCAGTCCTGATGCGGCAGCGGCGTGCATGGAGGATGTGATTGCAAAGCATCACCATCGGACTGTGCCGATTAACACCCAGGCCATTCACAAAGGCGCTGAGTTTGCCCGGACATAGCCATATATGAGCAGCGAACTTATAGCAGCGGACATTCTAAATCGGGTTTACGCCAGACGAAAAAGGCCTTTTGTCCTGCGGATGATACCGATGATAGATATGATATTCCTGCTGCTGATATTTTTTTTGGTGGCGGGAAAGTGGGGGCCTGCAGAAAATTTTTTGCCGGTCCAGTTACCTGCGGCACAGGGTCAGGGGCTTAATTTAGCCAGGCCCGAACCATTGTTGATTCAGATTTCGCCGACCGATGCAGGCTGCCGAATTTTAATAGGCCGGTCCGAAACGGTTGAGATTGAAAATCAGACTACAGAGGCGGGCCTTGCAGTCATGCTCGAAAAACTCAAGAGCTGTATGCTCACCCAGAAAAGGGTTGCAACCGACCCGGTGGAGATAATTTGCCAGCCGAAAGTGAAATGGGAATACCTTGCAAAAATATATAATACGTTCTATGGTGCAGGCCTGACCGATATCACCTTCGCAATGACCGAACAACCAAAAGAGAAATAAAAATGCAAAAATTATTTCTTGCCTTCATTTTTTCATTTTTAATTCCGTTGATGGCTGCCGGCGATACTCTGCCAACCGCTGAGGATATAAACAACCTTGCCAAAACCGCAAAGGAAACCGTAGATACATTTATGCGGGGCAGTTTCGCCTGGCGAATGGAATATGAGTACAGCGGCAAATTTATAAATAAGGATAGCAGGGAGAAACTAAGGGAGCTTGCCCAAAAAGCCGGCGACAAACTGCAGGGGATTATTGACAGCCAGCAGCAGCTTAAAAGTAGAATTGAGGATTACACAGGCGATGACTGGGAGGAAAGGTACGGCTCGAGCGGCCTTTGGCGAACGCTGTCCTCCAGTTTTTACGCCGCTATCCTAAACAAATGCCGAATTGGTTTTTATTTAGCTCTTGCGACAGGCCAGCCGCAGCAGAACGAAATGTTGAATGGGGTACTTTCGCAAATAAACCTGCTGAACACGGCTGAGGCGAAATTTCTTTCCGCTGATGTGCAGATTTTAAAGGGGCAAATTTTTGCGGTATTTTCGCAGAGCGAGCCGGTCTATAAGCAGTTGGCGATAGACCTGTTTGATTCGCCGGCAATTCGCTCTTACCTGTTACCCGATAAGGCGTTAAGGATAATGCTCGAAAGAGCAAAATTAGGTATTGAGCCGGACAGAAGGCAGTTGGAAAAACTTGTTCAGGATTCCAACCAAATCGGTCTTGCGGAGGATTTTGAATTTGTTCTGCCAATGGCTTTTTTGCAGCATCGCTACGACCCATACGCATTTGAAAGGCTGGTACAGGCAAAACCGCAGACAAAAGATTTTCTTAGCTCCTTAGTATTGTTGGACTTAGCACGCCGAGCAGAGCAGGGAGAATTGACGCAGCAAGCTATGCAGGAAATTTCCGTTTTTGATGCAGAAATTGCTGTTGAGAGTGCGTGGAAAAACCAAACGCAGGATTGCGGAAAACTAATGGAATGCCTGCTAAGCGAAAAGAAATTTAAAACGGCGTTAATCCTTTACGTTGCAGGAGTTAAGGCAGGGGGGTCAGAGCCCCAAAAGGCGGTTAAGCTATTGATAGAGGCGAGCAATTGTCAGCAGGTTGAGAAAAACAGCGCACTTGGCGTCGTGGCGGAAAAAATTGCAAGTCATGCTGCGATAATGAGTTATGATTTATTTATGGCGGATGCAAATAACTGCGTGCTTGCGACGGCGGCGTTTGAAAATTACTTCAAACAGCAGGATTGTAACGATGAAACGGTGGAATATCTTTACAGTTCTGTTCTAAATGGGTGCGGAAACGGGGAAAAAAGTGACACGATTTTACAAAAAATAGGACAAAACCTTACAGGAATTTACAAAAATAGAGCGAAATTTGACATAATTTTACATGAAATTAATCAAAAAAAGCACCCCCATCAAAAACTGTCTGAAGAATTATCGAAAAAGTTAAATGAGGTAATTTCCGGCTGTGATAGTAATAGTCCAATCGACGGCGAGGTGCGGAAAGAGGCGACAAATTTATATTGTCAATGTCAAGTTAGTGAAGGGGGGACGGATACACTTGCGGATGTTGTCGAAAGAATTGACCAGCTTGAGGCAAACAATCCTGATTTTGCGGAGGCGCTTGGGAATTATAAAAAACTGGCGCAAACTTGCTTCGATAGTCTTGAGGGACAGCAGCGTTATCTTGCGGGGCTGCGGATGGCAGAATTTTCTATTTTTGAGGCGGGAAAGGATAGTGAGAAATTATCGGCGGTTGAAAATATGCTCAATGGTTTGGCGAAAAAAGATGCTGGTGATGATGCAGATATGATTCGGTGCAGGGCGAGATTGCTTACCAGCCAGAGGAAATTTGAGCAGGCGGCTGGGTTATGGGGCAAACTCTGTGAAATGGAAAAAAATGGTTCGCAGTCGCAGGTGAGTCGAAGCGGCAAATGGTGGCAGGGGAAATATTTTGAGCTTTATTGTCTCTCGAAGATGGGGCAGATAAAAAAAGAGGATTTGCTGCATTGCATAGAGGTATTGGAAAACAGCTTTGCTGATATTCCGCAGTTCTGGTGCGAGAAATTGAAGACGCTAAAAAGAATGTAGCCACAGAGAAAAAAGTTTTTGCCACAAGGCCACAGAGAAAATTAATTACTGGTTATTATTTTCTTCGTGTCTCTCCGCGTTCTTCGTGGTGGAAAAAATTTATTTTAAAAAATCATGGGCAAGCCTGCCCCGAGCCGTCGAGGGGATGCCCGTGCCACAAGAAAAAGAGGAAATGGTGGGGTAATGGTTCGACAAGCTCACCATAAAAGACCCCACCCTACAAAGGTTTAAACGGCGATTTTGGCCACGCAAACGCCGGTTTTTTTAATTTTTTGGCGGTTAAGCAAAATTATTTTATTTTTTGTTTGCAATGCAAACATGTTTGCGTTATATTACACGTGGTGAAACAAAGGTTCGAATTTAAAAGGAGCAGACAAATAGGAGCAATATTATGGATACAGAACAAAATCAAGTGCCGCAGGATATTGAAAAACTTAAAGAGATTCCCAGATTGGCCCGACGCTATGCTGAAAACAGAACAGTTCCTATGATTGTCTTTTTTTTAGTCCCTCTTGTACTTGTGGGGATGGGTTTTTTGAGTGGTTACTGCTTTTTGAAGGGCATATTCATACTGAGAGTAATTATGATAGTATTATGTGTGGCTGTGTTCATATATTTTATGATCGCATACGACAGGTACGAGGCCCGATATTTTGTCAAAAGCGGTATTTCTCAAATCCAGGGTATACAACAAATAAGGAAATATTTGCCGCTTCCACTTATATTGTGTGTCATTCTTAGCGTGATACTGGAACACCATGGTGTTTTTTCCGCTCATTTACGCCAGCCAGTCTCGGCGTTGTTTTTATGTCCTTTATTACTTTTCGCGAATTGGCGATGGGTGAAGGATGGCTTTATTGGCTATCTATGGGCAGGTTTGTATGGCCTCTGGGCTATTGCGATACTTTTCAAAGTGCCTATCCTCACATTTCCCGGTCGCTGGGCGGGCCACGAGCTGGTTGCAGTTCCGGTAACAGGTTTGATAACCGGCTTGGTTGCATATATCTACAGCCGATATGCGCTGAAAAAACTAAAAACAACCGCACATTTACAGGAGAATAATAATGAACAGGGAACAAAATAATAAACTGCAGGATATGGAAAAACTCAAAGAAATCCCAAAATGGGCACGACGTTATACAGAAAACCGAACTCTGCCTTTCCTATTCTTTATGGCAACATTCATGTTTTTGTCTTTAGTCATTGCGGTGCCATCCTATTTGGGAGGCAAAGCATACCAATCAGGAAATATGGTTCTATTCTGGATATGTAGCTTTATCGTGGTTCTTGCATGTGCCGCAACAATTATTTTTTCTGTTCCGAAATGGAGCGCAAAATTTACTGAACGACTCACCATGCTATTATACGGCAAGGAAGGCGATGTAAAACTTGCGCTCCCTGAAAAAACAAAAAAACAGCGATTGATAGGTTCGATTGTAGGACTTTTATTCGGTGCTTGTGTTCTGATATCCGTGACATTAGGAGTACTTGGATTTATTCCGATTGAATATATGCAGCCTGTTTCAGCATTGTATGTTATTCCGTTTTTTGTATGTGTTGGGATATGGCAAAGGCCAGCAGTTAATCCTGCTGGTTTTTTAGCATGGTTGTGGCCGGGTCTTTACGCTATTCACGCTATCCTGGTCGTGGCGGGGGTGCCGATACAGTTTGGCAGACCCTGGATATTTCTGAATATGCTTATACCAATAGCAGGATATGGAATTTTATGCGGCTTGATCGGTCATTTTTACAGCCGATACGCATTGAAAAAGTTAAAAGGTATCACACATCTTGAAGGAGGGGGCACTTCATGTTTGTAGGTAAAGTGCTTTTGCAGTTCTTCACAGGATGCCCGAAGAATCACAGCCGGGGGCGGCTGTGCTACATGAAGACACGGCCAAGATGGCTGTGCCACATGAAGGAGATTTAGCTAATGGAGTTTGACAAGGTTATTCATGAGCCGGTGAGATTGAGAATTATGATGATTCTGGCTGGCGTTGAACAGGCGGATTTTAATTTCCTGCTGACGACTCTTAGTTTGACAAGAGGAAATCTGTCCCGGCATGTGGAAAAACTGGAATCAGCAGGTTATCTCAAAGTCAAAAAATCCTTTAATGGTAAAATGCCAAATACCAGCTATCAACTTATGCAAAAAGGCTCCAAGGCGTTAGCTCAATACTGGGAAAATCTTGATGCTGTTCGACAATTAGGCCTATCATGATAAATGTTAAATGCTCAAAATAATAAAGGTAAAATGGTGGGGTAAAGCCCTCGCCCTAAAACCTGTAGGCACTGCGTTGACACAGCGGACACGGCAGCAGTTTATAGTTGCGGCTGTATCGAATAAGTTTAGGCTTTGGCAAGTCTTAAACACGGACTATTGCTTGTGCTTGCAGTTTCAAATATCACGATAATACTATTTCTTACCGTTTTTAGATTGTTTGTAAAGATACATTAGCTCATCGGGGCGAACCAAAACTACATTCTTCGGCAGCGTGTTTGTAAATTCTCTAACCTTGTCGTAGCTGCTAAATCCCCAGTTATAGAGGAAAATATATACAAATGCCGGCGTTTTCAGTTTATCAAGTTCTTTAATCTGGTCGTCTTTAAGGGCGTGGCAGACGGTTTTTCCGCCGACTTGATACAACGTCTGCTCATAAGGCAGATAGCCGCCGTAATCGCTAAAGATAGACTTAACGGCATCAATTGCGGCATATTTTTCATAAGGAATATCTTTGACCGGCGTACCAAAGCGGGCGATATGTACCCAATTCATATCGAGTTTTTTCATATATTTTCCGGTAATTTCGCCGTATTGCCGCCAAACCTTTTCTCTCTGTTGTGGTTTGAAATCATAGCCGAAAGTTTCCGGCAGGATATAGCCAATACCGCTGACGGCACAGCCGAAAGAGTCGGTATTTGTTAGTCCGTCATAATAATAATCAACGAGCGGAGCCTGCAAATCAATCAGCGCAGGTCCAAGCGTCCAGCCTATCGGAATCTGGCCGTGCTGCTTGTCTTCCCAAAACGGATAGAAATAGTCAATCCAAGTATTGAGATTGTCGCCGTCGCTCATTACCAATGCGGCATATATTTTAGCGTTTTCGAGTTTGATGTTCCGCATCGGTTTTTGCTTATAGCTCTGTTGTTTTGATTCGATGCCTGTCCAAACGCTAAGATTCGATTTCCAATCGCAGCAGGTAAGGAACTTTCCGGAACAGCCCATAATTGCCACGCCTTCCTGCTCTCCGATTCCGACTCCGTCTCCTGCCCACGGGAAGCCCAGTACCGGTATATTTACCGGCATTTTGGCAAGAAGCTGCCGGAAGAACTTTTCTTCCTCTTTAGGATTTGCGGAAGGCACATTATTTCCGTCAACTCTGCCTGTAACCCAAAGGGTAAAGATTTTTTTGGCAACCAAATAATCCCTCAAATGGCAGAAGTTTTTTTGCGGCGATATCCAGGCCAAAACCGTGTGGTCCATTTTTGGCCAATAATTATCGAACACCCATTGATATGCCTCGATATTGGTTTTAAATTTGCCTCTGAGGTCAACTCCGATTTGAAGATTATATTTCTTAATATGTTCAGGATATGCTACCGGCATGCCTTCGACGCCGGCTACCATTGTGGCAATGTTAAACGAGCCCGGCATTTGAGGGTCAAGGACGACAACCTTTTTTATTTGCCATTTTTCAATAGCTTCTTTTAGTGAATTTATCTTTTGAGTTTTTTTGAGATATTTTTCTTTTACGAGCCAGGTGAGCCATTTTTCATCGTTGCAGATGGCCAAATTTTCCGACGTCGCCGCTGTTTGCGACGGCTTTGGGATATAGATATAAAGATGCGGAACATCTTTGTTTATTATGCCCTGTGCGGTGGTTGCAAGGGCAATATCGTTATAGTCCAAACCTCTGATGTCAAGGACATAGACGGTATCGGCCGGTTTTTTTGAGCGTGGAAACAAGCTTTTTGCGGTCATACTCGGCCAGACAGGCTCGACCATTTCAGATTTGCCTATGTCATATCCAGCCATAGAAAGAGATGTATAGGCCAACACTGCGACAACGCATCCAAGAAGTTTTTTCATAGTTTTATCTCCATATTCTTAATAAATGGATGCTAACTTATTATATCACCAACTGTCAAGATTAAAAAAAGTGTCAGTTGGTTTGATTTAGTTTGGTGATAAGTGCTGGTAATTCGGAGAGATTGTTTATTTTCCAGACGCCTGTCGGGATTTTTCTACCGGTGTTGGTATAAGCGGTTTTTAATGCGGTTTGCATGCCGGCCCTGACGGCTGGTTTAATATCGTTGTCGATTCGGTCGCCGACAAATAATATGTTTTCGAGCGGTTCCCTGATTTTTTCGGCGGCTGTTCTGAAAATGCGAACATCCGGTTTTCGAAAATCAAACTGGTATGAATACATTCGAAGCTCGAAAAAATCCAGAATTCCAGTCTGCTCAAGATGTCTGTCGAGGCACAGTCCACTTACAAAGGTATTCGAAACGATGCCGAGCTTAAGTCCCATTTGTTTTAGTTCGGTCAATGTTCTGACAATATCCGGTTCCGGCCTGCCCGCCTGGCTGAGGGGCTGATAGATAAGCCAAATCATCTGTTGCCACTGAGCGTCATTTAGCTTTATGCCGCTTTTTGCACCGATTTTTTTCAGCAGCGTCATCGAATCGAAATCGTTTCCGGTTATGGCTGAAATCAGGTTATAAAAGCGCAGGATTATAAGATTTTTCCAGCAGTAGTACTCAAAACTGCCGACCGGCTGGTTGAGGTTTTTAAGATAATCGTACGACAGCCTGGCGCCTTTGCGGAAAAGACGTATCGTGCTTACCCTGCCGAAATTCAGCAAAGTCTCACCGAGGTCAAACAAAATTGCTCTTATTTTGTGGTCCGTATTAACAACCCAGGAATAAAAAACTTATGACTTGTGCCTTATGCACTTATCACTATCTAAGCGGCGGCGGTTTTGTGCCGAACACTTCCTTTACCCACTCAAACATTTCCTCGTCGGATATTGCCGAGACGCGATTGTCGCAATACTCTGCGTCGATTTTGTCTTTTATTTTGATTACACGGGGGTCGTGCTTTGCGATTTCCACCTGGTAAGTTGCCTCTATCCAGTGCTTTATGCCCGCAAGGCCGGCCTTATCGGTAATCGCAACACTGGCGGCGCGTTTGAGCAATTTCTCGGTGTCGAAACAGTTGTATATTTCCTCATCCTTGAGCAGGCCATCGGCGTGAATTCCGGCACGAGTGACATTGAAGTCCCTTCCGACGAGCGGATAATTGTGCGGGATTTCGAAGCCGAGCTCTTTCCTTGCATATTCGGCAAGAGCGGTTATTGCGGCATAGTTGACGCCTGGTGTCATCCCTTTTATCTGCGCGTGTTCAACAACCATTGCCTCGAGAGGCGGATTGCCCGTTCGCTCTCCGACTCCGAATATAGAGCTGTTTGCGGCGCAGCAGCCGTAGAACCATGCTGTGGCGGCGTTTACCTGAACCTTGTGCAAGTCGTTGTGGCCATGCCATTCGAGCCATTCGGCAGGCACACCGATTTTTCGCAGGCCGTGAATAAGCCTTGGGATGCTTCGCGGCAGGGTCACGCCGTCCCATGGCAGGCCGAACCCGAGTGTATCACAAAGCCGAATCTTGACCGGCTTATTGTACTCTTTGGCGAGCTTCATCAGTTCTGCGGAAAACGGCAGCACAAAACCATCATAATCGGCCCTTGTTACATCCTCGAAGTGACATCGTGGAATAACGCCGGTATCGAGGGCCGCTTTGGCAATATCGAGATATGCATTCATCGCCTGGGCGCGGGTCTTTCGCAGCTTAAGAAATATATGATAATCGCTTGCCGAGGTGAGGATTCCTGTTTCCTGAAGTCCCATTTCTGAAACGAGTCTGAAATCTGCGGCGACCGCCCTTATCCAGCCGGTAATTTCGGGATACCTGTAGCCCCGTTCTTTGCACAGTTCAACGGCTTTTCTGTCGCGGTCAGAATAGAGGAAAAATTCGCACTGGCGAATCAGGCCTGTGCCGCCGTCGATTTCGTGCAGGAAATCGTATATTCGGAGCACCTGCTGCGGCGTATAAGGAGGCCTGGCCTGTTGGCCATCTCTGAAGGTCGTATCAGTAACCCATATCTTCTCCGGAATTTCATACGGGACAGATTTGTTGTCGAAAATTACCTTCGGGAATTCCGTATATGGAAAGGCCTCCCGACACAGATTCGGTGTTGACACATCTGCGAGTTTTGGATTATTATGCATCATCATTTTTCCTATACGCTAAACGCTATGTGCTATACGCTACTTTTACTATTAGCCGAGATGGGAGTCGAACCCATACGCCCTAAACGGGCAGGGGATTTTAAGTCCCCAGCGTCTGCCATTCCGCCACTCGGCCGGATACAATAAAACAACGTACAGCATTTTGCAGGATTTTTCAAATGTTTTTCCTGCAGCAAGCCGGTGTAAATATCCGCAATTAGCGGTCTTTTGATTTGACTGTATTAGAGCCGATACCTACAATAAGTGAGTAAACTTAAAAATAGAGAATAGATGGAGGAGCGCTGGCTTGCTAATACCGTGGCGTGTTGACGTACCGCAGGACCGCTGGCCCATAGGAAACTGGCTAATAGTTGCTGGGATATGCCTGGCATTTGCAGCACAGGTTGCAGACAATATGAGCCATGCTGCAGAAAGAGAACAGCAGGCCGAGAAAGAACGTCTTGAAAATCCAAGCGAACCTGAATCATCCCAGCCACCTGTTCACCGTTTCAAATCAGATAAAGGTCGCAGAAAAGTCGAATTACCAAAGGGTGGTATATTTGACTATGTCCTTAACGGTTGGACAATAAAAGGGCTTTTCGGCCATATGTGGCTGCATGGCGGCATAATTCACCTGGCAGGAAACCTGATTTTTCTTTGGGTATTCGGCAACGCAGTCTGCTCAAAAATCGGAAATTTAATTTATATACCGCTTTATGTTCTGTTTGGCGTGCTGGCGGCTATTATGCATTTAATATTTGTCGGTGGGCCGATGATAGGCGCAAGCGGTGCAGTCTTCGGCGTTGTGGGGATGTATCTTGTCTTTTTCTGGGAAAATGAAATAACCTGCTATTGGGCTTGGTTTTTGTTCTTTGGAAGAAGTTTTACCATCAGCGGCTATTGGATAATTCTGATGTGGCTTTTTTTCAATTTATCCGGAGTTTTCTGCAGTTCCGTAAACGAAGTTCGGGACGGTGTCGCTTATTTCGCACATCTTGGCGGGTTTACCGCAGGGTTTGTGGCTGCGATTGTAATGCTGAAAACAAAAAGGGTAACTATGGAAAGATACGAAAGGTCAATTCTGCAAATATTCAGTAAAGAGGAAAATAATGGAGGCAGCCTCGTTGACCGTAGATATACAGGGTTTGAAAGGGAATTAAAGGAGGCTGCACTTGAAGAAAAACAAGAGGGAAAAATCACTAAACTTGCTGAAAAATCCGACTTGCTATTCGCTTTACCTGTTCCTGTGGCAAAAGGGTAAAGATATCAGATAAATATGCGGGTAAAATTGTGAAGTGCCCGCAATGCCATAAGCAGATAAGTATTCCCCAAAAACCAATTATATAACCAACTTTTTAAGGAGAAACATTGTGAAGTACATTTTAACCATCATAAGTCTTTGTCTTTCTGCAACGGTTTGTACAGCCGAACAGAAATATCATAATTCCAGATGGCATTTTTCTTTTACTGTCCCGGACGGATGGGAGATAACCGATGAGGAATCAAAGCTCAGAGAGTATACTCAAGACATTAAACTTAGATTTGAGGATGCGGAAATTGTGGCAGTATGCAGAAAAGCAGATTCTGAAGAACTGATTGTCATCCAGTGTTCAACTATCGGCGACCCGACACAGGGTATAAGTGCGGAATCATGGCTGGAGGAACGGCTGCGGTCAAATGAGTATAGAAAAGCCAGCGGCCAATATTTATGGGATATACAGAAAGGACTATCTGACAAGGGGTATAGTGAGAGAGCTAAAGAATCCAAACGCATAATAACCTATCCCCTGGGAGTTCACACGATGTGCGAAACCATAGTTGTGCCCCACAAGAACTCCGGCAGCCGTGTGATATCTACGGTAAGAGTGCTGGGCAGCAACAGAGTGGCAATCTTCAACTTCGATTCACACGTCCGGAATTCCGAGGAATTTTTGGACCAGATTAAACAGGCTGCAGAATCCGTGAGCTACGATAAAAATTACGGTTTTGGCCAGGCAAAATGACAAACCGCAGGTGAAAAAAAGATAGCAACTGAGGAAAATATCAGGTATAATGGTCTGCGGCTGGTGGTTTGCAGTTTCGAGCCGCCAGATAAAGTCTACGAGATACTAAGGAGATAATATGTCAGGTCATTCACACTGGTCAAGTATAAAACACAAAAAGGCGTCTATCGATGCAAAACGCGGCAAGCTCTGGAGCAAACTGGCACGTGTTCTTATAGTCGCAGCACGAGCAGGCGGCGGAGACCCGGGGCAGAACCTGTCCCTGAGATACGCCATCGATAAGGCCAAGGCAGCCAATATGCCCAAAGACACCATCGACAAGGCAATCAAAAAAGGAACCGGCGAATTAGGCGACGTACATTACGAAGATGTGTGTTATGAAGGATATGCACCGGGGGGAGTAGCGGTAATAGTCGATGCCCTGACGGACAACCGAAGCAGAACGGCGCCAGAAATCAAAAAAATATTCGAAAAGCACGGCGGCTCGTTCGGTACGACCGGCTGTGTCAACTGGATGTTCAAAAAGAAAGGGCTTATTACGGTCAAGACCGACAAAATAAGCGAAGACGACCTTATGGAAATCGCCCTTGGCGCCGGCGCAGACGATATTCAAAAGGCCGGCGAGGTTTTTGAGATAACCTGTGAACAAGCCGCCTATGAACCGTTGAAAAATGCCCTTAAGGAAAAAAATATCCCGACAGAGATTGCTGAAATCTCCCGTGTGCCGCAAAACACCGTTCCTGTCAACAATTCTGAGACCGCAAGAAAGATTCTGGGCCTTATGGAAGATTTTGAAGACCACGAAGATGTCCAGAACGTCTACGCAAACTTCGATATACCGGATGAGATAATAGCAAAGCTGTCGTGATTTTGCCTGCTATGGATTTTTCTGCTGCAATA
>JAPLMV010000198.1 GCA_026386835.1 Planctomycetota bacterium
CTATTTCCAAGCTGTGATGTTGACTTACTGTACTGTGAGGAAATATCTATTCCTATTTCCTTCATAACTTCAATGGCAAAAGGGTCTATAGGCTTCGGCTCAGTACCAGCCGAGAAAGCATTTATTAAACTTCCCTTAAAATGACGCGCAAGACCTTCAGCCATTTGGCTTCTGCAGGAATTTCCAGTACAAAGGAACAAAATGTTATAAAGTTTAGGCATTATTTGACAGGTCAGCTTTTAAAAAAGGCAAATGAATCTGAAAAATACTTCCTTCTCCGAGTTCGCTTGTTACCGTTACCGAACCGCCGTGGACATGTACGATATGTTTGACTATTGACAAGCCAAGACCGGTGCCGCCGAGTTTTCTGCTGCGGCTCTTGTCAACGACATAAAATCTTTCAAAGATGCGAGAAAGGTGTTTTTCTTCTATTCCGCAGCCGTCATCTTCAACTGTGATAAGCAATTCTTTATCATTTATTTCACCCTTTATTCGAACATCCTTGCCGTTGTCGCTGTATTTTATTGCATTATCAATCAAGTTAACAACCGCCTGCTCAAGAAGGGCTGAATTAATCCGTGATTCTAAATCCGGCATGCATTCAAGTTTAAATGATATTTGTTTTTCAGCCGCTTTAGTATTTGAAAGTTCTACAGCTGCTTCAAGGACGGGTTTTATTTTTGCCCTATCAAGGGATATTTCACTTCGCTGCTGGTCCTGTTCGAGACGCGATAAAGTCAGTAAATCTTCAATTATGGCATTTAATCTTTCGGATTGTTTTGAGATAATTTCAAGGAATCGTCTTGCCTGCTGAGGTTCATTTATGGCACCATCGAGAAGTGTTTCAACAAATCCTTTGATTGATGTTACTGGTGTTTTAAGCTCGTGGGATACATTTGCAACAAAATTCTGACGGATACTTTCAAGTCTTCGCATTTGTGTTATGTCGTTGAGAACAACAACAGCGCCTGTCTGAATACCTTTTTCATCTGATAGGCTTGTGCCATGTACCTGAAAATACTTTCCGTCGTTACCCGAAACAAAAATATCGCCTTCCTTCGGATTTTCCCTCTTCAAAGTCTCATGCATAAAGTCCTGAAGTTCAGGCTGCCTTATAAGTTCTTCGATGCTTCTGTCGTAAGCCTGTTCTATCTCGATACCAAGGAACTTAGCAGCTGCCTTATTAATACTTACTAATCTACCCTCAGAATCAATAGCAATAACGCCCTCAACCATACTTGAGAGTACCGCCTCGGATTCATTTTTCTGCTTTGTTATGGTATTAATTCGCTGGTGAAGTTGCTCTGCCATGACATTTAAGTCTGATGCCAATTCTACAAGCTCAGAACAGCCTGACACTCTGATTTTTTTATCGAAATTGCCCGATGCAAACTCTTTCGCTCTGGTCTTCATTCGTTCAATAGGTCTGCTGATTCTGCCGGAAATAATAAGACTGATTGTTCCAGGAACAATAACCGCAATAGCAGCACCTGTGAACAGTTTTTTATAGATGCCAGCAAGCTGCTGTTCAATATCGGTAACTGGTATGGCTGTCCTTATGATCGCCGTTATCTGCTGCTGATTTTTTACAGGCACAGCCACATATCTCATATTCTGTCCGATTGTCTGACTGAATCTTGTCTGAGTACCGATTTGTCCCTTCAATGCCGTTGAAATCTCTGGTCTGGTCAAATGATTTTCCATAGTATCGATATTATGGCTTGAATCAGCTATGACCTTGCCGTCTGGGAGGAGTATGGTTATGCGAGTATCACCGATGTCTGTTAGAGATTTGCAGATTTCATCTATGTTATTAAACTTTTTTTCAAGAATAAGATTAATTACCTGCTGTTCAATAAGGCGTGCCCTTATTTCAAGGTCATTATCAATTTGATTTAAGTGAAAGCTATGAAAGGCACCTGAAATAAGCCAGGTAACTGCAGCAACGGCAGTAAGTGTTACAACTAGATACGGCAGATATAAATGCCATAAAAGACGGCTTTTTGACATTGGTTATTCCTTAAATCTGTATCCGACACCTCGAATGGTTTCGATGTATTTGCCGCAGCTGCCGAGCTTTTTTCTTAAAGATACTATCTGAACATCGACTGCTCTATCTGTTACAGGATAATCGCTGCCGCGAACGGCATCAACAATCCGGTATCTTGTCAGAACAAGCCCGGGTCTCCGTACAAGTGCCAGCAGAATGTTAAACTCTGTGTATGTCAATTCAACTTTTTTGTTTTTAACAAGAACTTCGTATCTTGCGGTATCTATGGAAAGCTCATGAATCTTAATAGCCGCTTTTTCTTCCGCGTGTAAAATAGTTTTTCGAAGCAACTTTCTTATCCTGGCAATAAGGACCTTGGGACTGAACGGTTTTGTTACATAGTCATCTGCTCCAATTTCCAGCCCGGTTACAATATCCGATTCCTCTCCTTTTGCAGTAAGCATTACTATAGGTATGGATGCGGTTTTGGGTTCACTTTTTAATTTCTTGCAAACGCTAAGACCGTCTATTCCAGGAAGCATCAAATCCAAAACTATCAGCTGGGGATTTTTATTTCTCGCTGATTCCAAAGCCTTTTCACCGTTTCCAGCCACCAAAACGTCATATCCTTCTTTAACAAGGTTAAATTTCAGGAGTTCCTGGATATCTTCCTCGTCATCTACGATTAGAATAGTTTCTTTAGACATAAATACACCGCATAAAGTTCTTTCTAAAATGATATTTTGTTTATGTTAGCATATTGTTAGCAGTATATTAGAATTTTGTTAGTTTTTCCAGACTTGAATGTGTCGAAATCCAAAGTGCCAAGCGTTATCTTTTGTGAAACAAGGGAAACATCTACAATATCAGGACGAAAGCGGACGGTACGCTGATTTTCACGCCCAAAGACATACTTTTATTAGCAATGTTGGCAGAAGCGGCGCAACAGTAAAAGGAACTCAAACACTGGCAAGACATAGTACATCGGCTTTGACTTTGGATGTATATACTCATATTGGCTTATATGATGAAAGACGGGCAATAGAAAAATTGCCACAACTTCATAACTCTGACGGAAAAGACGCAGGGAATAATCGAGCAGTAGCACTGAAAACCGGCACTGATAATAAGCCGGTCGAGCCTGCTCAAAATGGCTCAAAAGAGTTGACACCAAAAT
>JAPLMV010000152.1 GCA_026386835.1 Planctomycetota bacterium
TGACGAGCGAACAAATGCGGGAAGTCGAGATGCTGGTTCGTGCCAAGATTGCCGACGACCAGCCGGTTACCTGGACGGTGATGCCGAGGAACGATGCGCAAAAACTGGGGGCGATGGCGTTGTTCGGCGAAAAATATGGAAATGAAGTCCGCGTCGTTGCAATAGGTGCCGAGGGAAAAGACAACCTGCAGGAGGCCTTCAGCAGAGAATTTTGCGGCGGCACTCATGTCGACAGAATAGGCAGTATCGGCGGCTTTAAGATAATCAAAGAAGAAAGCGTTTCAGCAGGCGTGCGAAGAATTACCGCACTGACCGGCCATGGACTTGCCAAATATCTTGAACAGCGAAGTGCTATTGTCGATGAGCTTTCGACGATGTTAAAGGTTCCCGCCGAGTCGCTGCCTGAGAGGGTCGAGCAGCTTATAAAAGACAATAAGAAACTCGGCAAAGACTTAAAATCCGCATCGAGGCAGGCAGGGGCTGACGCAATGGCTGAAGCGAAACAGCTTTTGGATAAATCTGAAAAAATCGGCGATGCGGCAATAGTAATCGGCAGGCTTTCGCCGACCTCTGTTGACCAGGGACGTGAAGCTATCGACATGCTCAAAAAGAAGGCAAAAACCGCAGTTGTCGTTTTCGGCTTTGAGGATGACGGCAAAGTGATTCTGCTGGCAGGTGTTACGGATGATTTGATAAAAAAGGGTTTAAGGGCAGGCGACATCGTTAAAGAGATAGCCCCGATTGTTGACGGCGGAGGCGGCGGCAAGCCCGAACTGGCTCAGGCGGGCGGCAAAAAACCGGAAAAAATCGAGGACGCTCTTGCAAAGGCGGCAGAGTTTATAAAAAACAAACTCGGGAGTGGAACATAGCAAAACATAAGGCAGGAAAAAACAAAAATCAATCAACCCTGGGGTGCACCTGCCGTTTGAGGTGAAACTCCAATGTCATCCAAGGTCATCCAAAAGCGTCCAAAGTCATCCAAACGCATTCCAAAGCACTCCAAAGATATTCCAAAGTATGTCCAAAGTACTCCAAAGTACGTCCAAAGACATCAGAGTTGAGGCCACATTGTTTTCATAAGTTCTTTTCATATATAAGGTTAAACTCTAAATCCTAATTCCTAAATCCTAAATAAATTCAAAATTTTAAAATCTAAATGTTCAAAACAAGACCCTGCCCTGCCATTACTAAAATTGGGTTTGATTGGGTTTGTTTTGCATAATAGTCCATAACTCATAATTTGTTGTAATTCCTTGTATCTACTAAGGTTAAAACATTTTTAGCATTTTGGAAATTGGGTTTGTTTTGCATAATTTAATATTTTTGGTCGAAAGATTTTTAGCCACAGCTAAGTAGCAGGCAGAGGACACAGAGATTTTTTTGACACAGATTTCACTGATTAACACTGTTTTTGCTCGGCTTGCGTTCTCGGTAAAAAGCATTCTCGATGCAAGCATCTGCGATGCCCTTTTGCCTCGTTCGCAGAATCCCGAAAGACACGGGCTTATTTGTTTAAGCCGAGCAAAAAACGCGGATTTTCTATAACTCATAAATCACAACTCAAAATCAAAACACTGCTATGTTTTCATGGGCGGGACGCCCGTGCCACTGGGACAGAAAAATAGCGTCTCTCTACAATGGGGCGAAGCTGCGCGTTTGGCCGGGAAAATAGCGTGTAGCATATAGCATATAGCGGATAGAGAAGAGGTAAGTCGTTGTTAGGTAAAGAGTAAGAGAAGTGAAAAATTTTTTATTTTTTTCGGATTTTGGTTGTAGATAGCTGCGCGTTTGGCCGAACCCGCCTTCGCTCTTCGAGCTACGGCGTGGCAGGCAAGCTCACCACTAAGGCCCGAAGACACGAAGAATTTTTAGCCACAGATTTCCCCAAAAAATGTACCGGGACACCTTAATTCCCCTCGCCTTCCTCGTCCTCATCTTGGTAATTAAATTCTACTTTGCTTTGTAAAATAATTTCATCAAGAATGTTTTTGAGATAACCCTGCTTTTCAGCTTCTATAAAACAGTTATGAAGTCGGGGAATATTTATAATTTCCTCAATACACTGCATATATCGGTCAACGACCGCTTTCACTGAATAAATGCGAAGTGCATTATCCTTTATACCATCGAGCAAATTTTTCTCAGTATCTTGCGATTTGACAACAAAGGTTATTGGGTACCGGTGAATTTTATCTATATCAAGAAAATATTTCTTAACATCCAAAGTTTCAGTAACTTGGAAAAATCGTCCAAGTGGCTTCATTACGAAATCAATACCGCCGTCATTAGCATTTGTTCGCCCAGTTTTATAAAGAGTTAAATTTTCTTCTTGAAGTTTATCAATCTCAAAACCCCAATAAATTTTCTGATCGTGATAATAATATTTCAAAATGGAATAGCTAACGATTTCAAAAAGCCTTGCGTCCACATTTGGAGCTAACAAGCTGAGGATAAAATTCTCAGCTTCTTTAGGATTTTTATTTTGGATTTCTTGTAATTCGAGACATGCCTGAACAAATTGCTCAAAAGCATTTTTCTTTGTTTTTGCATATTCATTAATAATTTCAATTAACGCATTTGCTATGTTGTAGGTTTTTCCAGAAACTTTGATTTTGATTAGATTGTTGTTAATCCAATATCTGTTTGTTTCAAGATTTCTCAAAATTGGCGTGTATTCAGAGTTGGGGAAAAACTTTTGAAATTCAGAATTTAATCGGTTGTTTAGGGCATGGTTTTGTAATTTTGCACCAAATGGAAGCTCTCTCTGCCTTTTAAACAACTTCGTAAACTCCACCCCTTTGTATTTTGAGTAATCGCCTTTCTTGTCAAAACTTTTTTCTATATAATCCTCAACAATCACATAAATTGCATACAAATTGGCAAAACTCCCGCGAGCTTTTACACCCTTGTTTGCCGACTTAGTTTTCAAATTTATGTATTGCAAAAGCTGGCTTTTGTCAAAAATATCAGAACTGGCATTGGCAAAATGCTTTTTTAATATTTTATTTATTGATGTGGTAAATTGATGTTCCATAATTATTGACTAAATAAAGATAAATTTTCTTGTTGTTCGCATGGTTGCCTTTCAAAACTTCTCGGCTCTTTTGCTAATTTCCTACCGTTGTACTCTTTTTGAATTTCCAACCGCCTTAGGCCAATCTTTACATAATCTTCTTGTAATTCTATGCCTATTGATCGTCTGCCTAACTGCTTTGCCACGAAAGATGTTGTAAAAGTCCCCGAAAAGGGATCCAGGACAAGGTCGTTCTCATTTGAACTTGCCTTTATTATTCTTTCCAACAGAGCTATGGGTTTTTGTGTTGGGTGTTCTTCGTATTCATCCATGCGATACCTAACTCTTGAAAACTCCCAAACATTGCCAGGAACTTTTTCAGAACTATAAACTTGAGGCGGATTTTTCCTATAATCAATAAGCCTTCTTTTCGCTCCAGTCTTAGCTTCAACTAAAATATTTTTTGCATTGAAAGTGTAATGGTCTTCATCTTTTACGCAAAACAAGATTGGTTCGTATAATGAGCCATAATATTTTTTGGCTTGAACACCAGAGCTATCGTAATACCAAGCTATTCTTGAAAGAATTTTTATTTTTTCTCTCAAATAAATATCAAAAAACGGCATGAACTGGGTAGATGTCATTACATAAAAACTGCCGTTAGATTTTAGTTTATTTACGCAAAGATCAAGCCATTTATAACACCAGTTTAAATAATCTTCGTCTTTACTCCATTTATCTTTATAACCGTTAAAATTTTTTCCTATGTTGTAGGGAGGATCGGCAAAAATCAAATCAATAGAATTGTCCTCGATTGTATTTAGGGCAACAATAGTATCACCCATTATTACCGCATGGTCTCCGTTGCCTAAATATTTTAAATCAGATGTTTTCATAAATTCATTTCAATAAATCATCAACGCCAACTTCAATCGCCTTTTTGCCCGTTTATAACGCCACAACAAAAAGAGCACAAGCAAGAAAGTGTACAAGTGCATAAATTGTAACTGATTCAAGCCTGAATGCAACAAATAGTCTTAAGTGCTTAAGTGCACAAGTGCGTAAGTGATTAGATTGTAACTGATGAAATTAAAGAAAAGATAGAAGATTTTGTTTTGGTGACGAAAGATGTCTTTGGAAGACATTGGATGACATTGGATGACATTGGGAAACAGCAGGTGCACCCTCAACCCTATCGGCGGATTTTTATGCTCTTTGCATGGGCGTCAAGCCCTTCGGTTTGGGCGATGCGGATAATATCAGCGGCGTTTTCGGTGAGCTGCTTTTTGTTAAATTCGATGATGCTCGTTGACTTGATAAAATCGTTGGAACTCAAGGCGCTGAAGAATTTTGCGGTCTGGCCTGTCGGCAATGTGTGGCTTGGGCCTGCCCAGTAATCTCCCACGGCAACAGGCGTATAATCGCCGATAAAAATAGCACCGGCATTTTCAATTTTGTCGGCGATTTTTCTGCTTTCACTGCCGCACTGAATTTCCAGATGCTCTGCTGCAAAATAGTTGGCTGCCGAAATTACCTCGTTCATATTATTAAAGACGGCGATTTTGCTGTACTCTTTGAGGCATTTTATAGTTTGTTTTTCCCTGTCAAGCTGTTTGACCTGGCTTGAGAGCTGCTCAACAATTTTTTCCGCAAGCTGTTTCGAATCAGTGAAGACAACGGCACTTCCGGGGTCGTGCTCGGCCTGGCTGAGCATATCGGCAGCGACCCAGGCGGGATTTGCGTTATCGCTTGCAATTATTAATACCTCACTTGGCCCTGCGACGGAATCTATTCCAACATATCCGAAAACGATAAGCTTTGCCGTCTGCACCCATTTATTGCCTGGGCCGACAATTTTATCGACCTTGTGGATTTTTTCCGTGCCGCATCCCAAAGCCGCCACAGCCTGCGCTCCGCCGATGCGGTAGACTTCTTTGATTCCAAGTTCATAACAAACCGCTAAAATCACGGGATGGATGCTGCCTTTGTATCTCGGAGGCGAGACGACTGCTATCTCCTTTACACCTGCCACCTGGGCAGGCACAGCGGTCATTATCACAGTTGAGGGTAATGGTGCCGAAGCGCCGGGTACACAGAGGCCGACCCTTTTTATTGGTGTGTATCTTATGCCGGGGTGGGTGTTTTTATTGCCGATAAAAATTTCCGTCTGGTACTCGCGGACGTTTTCTATTGCCTGACGAAGTGATTTTAAAAGAGTTGCGTCAATTTCCTTGTGGGCTTTTTTCAAATCTTCTTCTGGTATACGGAATTCCTGGGGTTTTAATTTAACATCGTCAAACTTTTCCGTATACTCAGCTACGGCCTTATCGCCCCGTTTGTTGACATCGCGCACAATATTCAATACCGTCTGACGATTATCTTCGCTTTCCACGTCAAAGCCGCCGAACCTTGCTTCAGCAAGCAGCTTATGATGAAGTTTCTCCAGGCTTTTTTTAAAGTCCGGCAGAGATGACGAAATCAGGATTTTATCAAGCTCACCTGACACTATTATTTCCTTTAATTAGTGAAGTTTCCATAGCTGTAAACGCGTACGGCCCGTTCAAGCAAAAAATAGTTATTGCCTTTGTACTGGGTAAGAATGCCTGCTGCCCTGAATCTGATATTTTCCAATTCCTTTGATTGCTCCTGCAGGGTAAGTTCCAGAATCTGACAAGGCAGCAGGGGAAATGAAATCTGCTCAATATTCCGGCCGAAGGCATCGAGGGTAAATACATATTGTCCATTGTCCTGCTTAACGATAAAGCCGGTTCTGTCGGCCAAAATAGAATCTTCTTTGAGATCCATTCCCTTCTTCAGTTGCTCGGTGCGGATTATGGGTCTGGATTTGAGCTTATCGAGTATTTTCTGCGGTATTTTCAATTCATCGTTTGGCTCATTGATGGAGGGTCTGGCGTGCTGTTCGGAATTTTTTGCCTGCTCGGGTTTCATTTCGGCGGGTTTTGAATCGCTGAGCGGCAGAAAATAAACCGGAAATATAAAATTCTTTTTGTCGTATTTTGTAACCGTACCCCATAATCGATAACTTTTATTAAAGTGCTGATTGGCATCGGCAGCCAGTTTTTCAAGTGCGGCTGAGGACAATACCTCCAATTTATCGCCGGCATTAATCGTACTTCTGCCGTCGCTGACAGCAGAATCAAGTTCAAAAAACCATTGCTCGCTATCGGTTTGCCTTGTTAGTGTTCCATCCTCGCCGGAAAGAAAGAATCCGTCCCGCAGCAGTTTGGGCTGGTTAACGTCTTCATGCGTCTGCGAAAAAGCAGCCGTGCTGAAAAGCAATGCCGTCAGTATCAATATCACACGATTTTTGATCATCATCAAAATCCAATCCAAAAAAATCGTCTATTAGTATAATCGGTTTGCTCTTTTCAGGGAAGTCTTTGTTTTTTAATTCCCGGACTTTTGCCCGTTCCTTTCCCGTGTGTGGTTTAGTAATCCCGCCGCGAGTAGAATATTCCTGTCCCTTTGTGAGAGGTCAAGTTTTCCGACAAATTCAAATGAGCCGGTTTTATCGGTTATTTTAATTTCGTTACTATTTTTTATTGCATCGAGCAGATTGTCGATTTGGAGCTGGTCATCAGGTTTAATTCTGTCGTAATCCTTCGGGTCGGCAAATTCTATCGGCATGATGCAGAAGTTTATCAGATTGGCCTTGTGGATTCGCTCGATGCTTTTTGCAATGACGGCACGCACGCCGAGATACATCGGGCAAAGTGCGGCGTGTTCGCGCGACGAACCCTGGCCGTAACTTTCGCCTGCAACGATAACGCCGCCGATATTTTTTTTCTTTAATTCGAGTGCACGCTCGGCAAATGTCTGTTTTCCGTCTTCGTTAAAGCAGTTGAAAACAACCTTCGCATACTGCGGGACATTTGAGCGCAGCTTGAGGAAAATCCCTGCGGGCATAATATGGTCTGTCGTTATCTTGTCGCCGCACTTTAGCAGTACCCTGCCATCTAATTTTTCAGGCAGCATCTGCGGCATTTCCGGTACGACAATCGTAGAGCCGCGAAGTACCTCGATACCGGCTGCCTTTTTTTCATTCGGCGGCTTTTCAATCATGCTGTCGTCGATGGTGAATTCCTCCGGCAGCTTTATCTTCGGATACTTGATTGCAAAAAGCTTCGGCAAATCACGCGGGTCGGTAATACAGCCGGTCAGGGCGGAAGCTACCGCTGTTTCAGGGCTGACAAGATATACGTTGTCGCCTTTTGTTCCGCTTCTGCCCGCAAAATTCCTGTTGAATGTCCGAAGACTGACCGCACCGTCGGCAGGCGAAAAACCCTGGCCGATACATGGCCCGCATGAGGATTCTAAAGTGCGGGCGCCGGCTGAAATCATATCCGCCAATGCCCCATTTTCCGCCAGCATATTCAAGACCTCTCTGCTGCCCGGGGCAATTGCAAATTCGACCATATTGTTTATTCGTCTGCCTTTGAGGACCTTTGCGGTCATCATCAGATCGGCAAAGCTCGAATTCGTGCAGCTTCCTATAGCGACCTGGCCTGTTTTCAATCCCGCCAATTCCCTGATTGTTTTAACGTTGTCTGGCGAAGATGGACATGCCGCCATCGGCTCAAGCTGTGAAAGATTTATTTCTATGATGCGGTCGTAGTGGGCATCCGCATCGGGCTTGAGCGGCTTGTAATCGTTTTCGCGTTTTTGCGCCGCAAGGAATTTTTGCGTCTGCTCATCGCCGGGAAAGATACTCGTTGTTACACCCAGTTCGGCTCCCATATTGGTTATGGTTGCCCGCTGCGGCACGGAAAGCGTTGAAACGCCTTTGCCGAAATATTCGATGGCCCAACCGACATTGCCTTTTGTGGTAAGTATGCCTAAAAGTTTAAGAATAACATCCTTTGCAGCCACCCAATCTTTGAGTCTTCCGGTCAAGTTAACGCCCAAAACTTTTGGGCAGGCCAGGTAAAAAAGCCCGCCACCCATAGCGACCGCCACATCAAGGCCGCCGGCTCCGATAGCGAGCATTCCAATTCCACCGCCTGTGGGTGTATGTGAATCGCTGCCCAGGAGCGTTGCGCCTGGTTTTCCAAACCTTTCGAGGTGTACCTGATGGCAGATACCGTTTCCGGCACGTGAATGGTAAACGCCCGACCTGGCTGCTGCTGTCTGAAGGTACAAATGGTCGTTATGATTCTCAGGGCCAAACTGGCTCATATTGTGGTCAATGTAGCTGACGGAAAGCTGTGTTTTGACCCTTTTTACACCCATTGATTCAAAGAGCAAAAATGCCGTTGTTCCGGTCGCATCCTGAGTAAGGGTCTGGTCGATTTTAATACCTATTTGTTTTCCGGCTTCAAGGCAGCCGTCCGCAAGGTGGCTTGAAAGGATCTTATATATGAGCGTCTGTCCCAATTTTGCACTCCATATAAAAAAACAAAACGTTTCATTTTCTTAATGTTTTTTTAATTATCAATTATCCTCTGCCACTAATCAATAAAAAAGCGGCCTTGCGATTCGCCGCAAGGCCGCCTGTAAACAAATCTGTTCGGAATCAACACTACCTATTAGAGAATGTTTCTTTCGCTGACAAGGTACGCATCCTGTTCATTCTGAGGTGTCTGTGTTGCGTTTGAGCCGTCTAAGCCATTGGCGGTCTCGGTAAAATCACCGGTACCAAGCTGTAGTATCTGTTGAGTGGGCACTGTAGTACTTGGCCAGTACTTCCAGATATGGTCGCTCTGGACACCAACATTGGGGAACTTCTCAAAACCAACATGGTTGTCATTATAAAGGACATTCTGCCCTTCCCTCTGGTGGGCGGCGCAATTACCGGTCTTATCGGGGTCTTTGTATTCGTTTTTCGTTGTATCCCAAGACGGCGCCACTACGTCAGCAGCACCATCACCCGCATTCAAATAACCCTTGGCACCAGAAGGGTTACCATAAGCATTTTTATCGAGATACGGATTTCTGTCTGAGCAGACAGGGCTGCCGGAAGCGCTTACCGAACTCATAGGATAACTACTATAAGGTAATTGGTAGGCATAACTATTATACTGGCCTGGCTTTGAATAATCAGTGCCATTGCCACCACCAAAATCCCAAATGAAGGCCAAATCCGTCACACTAGTTCCAGTATCAGAAAGCTTAAACTCTTTTATTCCGACATCGCCCTTGCAGTTAAACTGTGAGGGTGTCACATCGTACCCTTTTACCAGCATAAACAGGCTTGAGGTGACGGTTGGGTCGCCGGCCCCGAAAGCGTCTGCCTGAGCCGTCATACCCATCGCATCAAATAACGCAATACGACCGGTGGTCGACCATGTCCTGCCCGCTGGACCGGCTACGGGGTATGCCTCCCTGCTGTCGTTGGCGTAAAGAATCATCGCATTGCCGATGCCCTTCAGATGCGTGCCGCAAATCATACGATAGGCAATCTGTCTGACCCTGTTCAGAGCAGGCATCAAAATGCCCATCAAAAGCGCTATGATCGCTATAACGACCAATAGCTCAACCAGTGTAAAACCTTTCTTTTTCATTTTTGTTTCTCCTTTTACTATTTCGAAATTTGCAAGCCTAAGCCATTCTTGGGCACATTTCATTTTCTTAACAAACAAACTAATATAACCAACTTTCAACGTGCTTTTTCTGCAAATTTCAGTTTTTCATTTTTTGCCCAAAGAATGCTGGTTTAAGTTCATATTCACAAAATCGACCATTATCAACAAAACTCACAAGGTAATCCATTTTCAAGATTATTATAGGTCTCAAAATGTAAGAAGACACAAAACCGCTAAAAAGCCTTTTGGGGTGGGCAGGTCTGAGATATGAACGAAAAAGAAATATGATAACAAACTTAAATTATAATCTACTTTTCAAACCTACCGATCCTTTATCTGAATCTTATCATAGGTCGGCATTTTTGTCAAATAAATTTTGGAAATTTTTTCTATTTTCTTGAAAAATTTTACGATTATCTTAATACTGTTGATACTTTTGTTTTATTAACCTTATGGAAATTCAACATAATGAATACTGAAAAAATTCTGGAAAACCTCAAAAAACAGCTAAAAACGCATAATCAAACCCATATTTTGGCATTTTTGGACCAGTTGGACGCCGCCCAGCAGGAAAATCTTCTCAGGCAAATCCAGCAGCTCGATTTCAAGAAAATTGACGGCTGGGTTGCTAATTATGTCAAAAATAGCACTCCTCCGGCAATACCCGCTGGGTTTGTTCCTGCCCCATTTTACCCGTCCATACCAACTAACCCTGCACAGGAAACCAAATACGCCAAAGCGAGAGAACTGGGCAGGGAACTGATATCGGGGGGCAAGGTGGCCGCCTTTGTCGTTGCCGGCGGACAAGGTACCCGCCTCGGATTCGACGGACCCAAAGGCAATTTTGCTATAAGTCCGGTTAAAAATAAAACGCTGTTCCAAATCTTTGCGGAAAACATCGCAGCCGTCTCCAACAAATACCACGCATCATGCCCCTGGTATATTATGACAAGCCCGCTGAATTATGCCGCGACACTCGAAATCCTTCGCTCAAATAACTATTACGGTCTGAACAAAAAGGATATTTTCATCTTCCAGCAGGGGACTTTGCCCAACTTCGGCTTTGAAGGCAGGGTGCTTATGGCCGACAAGGCTGATATAGCATGCTCGCCTGACGGCCACGGCGGCAGTCTGCTGGCACTGTATAAAAGCGGGGCCGTCGAAAATATGAAAAAACGCGGTGTTGAGTTTATAAGCTACTTCCAGGTTGATAACCCGCTCATTAATATCTTTGACCAGCTTTTTATCGGACTTCACGCACTCGACAGGGCACAGATGTCGTCAAAAGCTCTGATAAAAACAGGCCCAAAGGAAAAACTCGGTAATTTCTGCTTGGTCGATGGCAGGGTAAACGTCATCGAATACAGCGACCTGCCCGACGAAATGGCGGAGAAGAAAAATCCCGACGGGTCGCTGGTTTTTGAGCTTGGCAGTATCGCCATCCACATCATAAATACCAGCTTCATTGAGAGACTAAACTCAAAGGGTTTTTCACTGCCGCTGCATAAGGCCATCAAGAAGATTCTCCATATCGATGAAAAGGGAAAACTTATTCAACCTGACCAGCCTAACGGCGTAAAACTCGAGAGTTTTGTTTTTGATGCCCTGCCGCTGGCTTCAAACTCGATAATTTTAGAAACCGTGCGGAGCGAGGAATTCGGGCCTGTAAAAAATGCGACCGGCGTCGATAGCGCCGAAACCGCCAGGCAAATGATTATTGCCCGTGCAGCCCGCTGGCTCGAATCGGCTGGTGTCAACATCCCAAGAAAACCGGACGGCTCGGTCGATTGCGTAATTGAGATTGCCTCGAGTTTCGCCGTGGAAAAAGAAGATATCCAGGGCAAACTTGCGCAGGTGCCTCAAATCAAGGCCGGCGATAAAATTTACCTCGCCTGAGCGGTCAAATTATCAGCATCGCATCGCCATAAGAATAGAAACGGTATTTTTGCTCGATGGCATACCGATAAGCCGCAAGTATATTTTCCAGACCGGCAAATGCCCCCACAAGTGCAAGAAGCGTCGATTTAGGCAGATGGAAATTTGTTACCATCGCATCGACGATTTTGAATTTATAGCCCGGCGTAATGAATAGCTTTGTTGCACCGCTGCCTGCCCCTAATGGTTCGACTTCGCTCACCACCCTGAACCTGTCGAAGGGGGGGCCTGCTGATATTTGCCAATCCGTTGCGATTGTCTCCAGCGTCCGAACGCTGGTCGTGCCGACCGCAATTATCCTGCCGCCCTGCTTTTTGGCTTTATTTATCAGGCCGGCATTTTTTTCATCGATGCTGAACCGCTCCTCGTGGATATCATGGTCTTCGAGATTTTCTACGTTTACCGGCTTAAACGTCCCCAGCCCCACGTGCAGCGTTACATAAGCAAAATTAATTCCCGAGTTTTTCAGCCGCTCGATTAACTCTTCTGTAAAATGCAGACCTGCCGTCGGTGCTGCCACGGCGCCTGCCTTGCTGGCATATACCGTCTGATAGCGCTGCTTGTCTAAAGCCGCCTGTTCAATGTTATCATTTCGTTTGATATATGGCGGCAGAGGCGGCAGACCGAACCTTTCGAGAATAGCTTCTGCATTTTCTT
>JAPLMV010000243.1 GCA_026386835.1 Planctomycetota bacterium
CTGTTGCGAAAGAACGAGCGGGAAAATGTCGTATCGACATTCCGCGACCATTTCCACATCGATTTGCGGGTGGTAGACTGGTCAAAGCAGTTCCTTGCCGGCTTAAAAGGCATAACCGACCCGCAGCAGAAACGAAAAGTAATCGGCACCGAGTTCATCAAGGCGTTTAAATCAGAAGCAGTGAAAATCCCCAATGCAAAATTTCTTGCCCAGGGGACGCTTTATCCGGATGTAATCGAGTCGGGCTCAAAGGACGGCAACCCCGCGGCCAATATCAAACTGCATCATAACGTCGGCGCTTTGCCTGCGGAGCTTGGCTTTGAGCTTGTTGAGCCGCTTCGGGATTTGTTTAAGGATGAGGTGCGGGTTGTCGGCGAATATCTCGGCTTGCCTGAAGATATTGTCTGGCGGCATCCTTTTCCGGGGCCCGGCCTTGCGGTAAGGATTATCGGCGAAATTACTGGGCAGCGTCTGGAAGTTCTTCGGGCCGCCGATGAGATTCTGATAGATGAGATAAAATCGGCAGGTCTTTATCGCAGGATTTCGCAGGCGCTTACGGTGCTTTTGCCAGTCTCGACGGTCGGTGTGATGGGAGATGAACGAAGCTACGAAAATGTTATTGCCATCCGTGCCGTGGAAACCAGCGATTTTATGACTGCCGATTTTTCACAGATACCGTATGAGGTGCTCGGCTTGATTGCCAGCAGGATTATAAACGAGGTTCGCGGCGTTAATCGCGTCGTCTATGACGTATCGAGCAAGCCGCCGGCAACGATTGAGTGGGAATGATTTTCAATTTAATCAATAGTAAGTTGTAATAGTAAATTGAAAAGGAGCTTTGACTATGGGGAAAAATGGCTGGAAGGAATCCTTGCGAGGGGTAATTTTGTCGAGTTTAATTTTAAGTGCAGGTTTTGCCGCTGATGTAAACGAGTCGTTCAAAAAAGGTGATTGCCTCGAGGCCGCCATGACGGATATTGGTAAGTGGCCTAACAGAATTTTTGAGGATTCCAAAAGCACTTTTCTGCGAATGGATAATATAGCGGCCTTGATGCTGGCAGGCGGAGCAAGCATAGCGATGCACAACACCGATGCGGATAAGAACATCGCCGAAAACATGGAGCGGCATCGGACGTTCAATGGGTTTGCCGATGAAGGGCTCAATATTTTCGGCGGGCCAGGCATTCACTTTGCCGCTACGGGTATTTGGTATGCAATCAGTGCAAACAAGGGAGATGAGTTTAATAAGGACCGGGCATGGACGATGATGACTGCTTTGGCGACAACCGGCATTGTTACCATAAGCTTAAAAGCCATTGTAAATAATAAAGCGCCAAACGGAAGCAGCATGGCCTGGCCAAGCGGACATACTGCAAGCTCTTTTACCGTCGCATCGGTGCTCGATGAATTCTATGGCCCCAAGATAGGTATACCGGCTTACGGTCTTGCCTCCGTGGTGGCCTGGAGAATGATGGATACCGGCGACCATTGGGCAAGCGACGTTGTCTTCGGCGGGGTGCTGGGCTGGGTGGTCGGACATACAATCGCAGGCAAACACAAACAAATGGAAGTTGCAGGCTTTCAGGTTATGCCGCTTACCGCTTCAATCGACGGCAGTCCCGCTTCAGGGATTATGTTCACAAAGCTTTTCTAACAGCGTACTCAAGAGCATGGCGGTGAATTCAGGGGTTGTAAAAATCCCTTGCAAATTTATCTGTTCTGAGTAGATTAGCCGACTGATTGTAAGTAAGATAGTTTTATAAATTTACTGGAAAGTAATTATGGAATTTGAGATTCAGCCGGCAGAAAGAATCAAGCGGCTGCCGCCGTACCTTTTTGCCCGATTAAATGCCCTTAAGCTGACCAAGCGCCGGCAGGGGGTGGATATTATCGACCTGGGAATGGGCAATCCCTCTGACCCGACGCCCAAAATTGTAATTGAAAAGCTTTGTGAGGCCGCCGCTGACCCGCGAAATCAGCGATATAGCGCATCAAGGGGTATTCCTGGTTTGCGGATTGAGGTAGCCAAAAAATACGAACGCAAGTGGAACGTTTCGCTCAACCCGGATACGGAGGTGCTGGCCTGCATCGGCTCAAAAGAGGGTTTCAGTCATATGTGTCTTGCGATGTTAGGCCACGGCGATACCGCAATTGTGCCTGACCCTGCTTTTCCGATTCATAGTTATGGTGTAATGCTCGCCGGCGCAAATGTAATAACCGTTCCATTAGGTAATGATGAGAAGTTTATTAAGACCATAGCTGATGTCTGTGAGCATCTTTATCCAAAGCCAAAGCTGTTGATTCTTAATTATCCGCATAACCCCACCGCAATGACCGTCGATGAGGGTTTTTTCGAGCCGGTCGTGGATTTGGCCAAGCGGTTTGGAATTGCGGTTATTCACGATTTTGCTTATGGCGAGACCTGTTTTGACGGCTATAAGGCGCCCAGCTTCCTTTCGGTCAAGGGTGCAAATGATGTCGGTGTCGAGTTTACCACTATGAGTAAGCCCTATAATATGGACGGTTTCAGGGTTGGTTTTCTGGCTGGCAACAGAAAGATGGTTGAATACCTTGCTACAATAAAGGGCTATTACGATTACGGCATATTCCAGGCTGTCCAGATAGCCAGCATTATCGCGATGCGGCACTGCGAGAAGGATATGATTGCCCAGAACCTGCGGTATCAGTCCAGGCGTGATGTTCTCTGCAGGGGGCTTACAAGAATAGGCTGGGAGGTCGAAAAGCCGCGTGCAG
>JAPLMV010000293.1 GCA_026386835.1 Planctomycetota bacterium
AGGTTGTTTTCTTTGATATATCTGAAAAGCTCCTGCGATTTTTTCCAGTCCCACCCGACCTGCGTAATAAAAAACTTTGCGCCGCAGGCAATCTTTTTTTCCATCTTGTAATACTGCTGCATCTGGGATGCTTCGGTGTATTTGAAAGGTGAGACAACCGCACCGGCGAAAAACTGGTTCACCTTGTCCAGTTCGTCGGCTCGGGCCTTGATATATGATTCGTTGTTCATATCACCGATTAATTTCAAAAGTCCCAGCGACTCAAGTTCAAAAACACCCTTTGCCTCGACCGGCTTGTCGCCTGTCATCACTAAAACGCTTTCGACGCCGAAATTTCTATAGCCGGCAAGAGAGCTTACTATTGCGAAAGCATTGCGGTCCTTGCAGGATACATGCGGTATAAAATCCAAATCGCCGAGCAGGTCTTTTAATTTTATCTGGTTGAGCGCATCGGCGGGCTTGATGTTTGCCATACCACCAGGGTTTTCCGGAAACGCAATACCAACGAAATCAAAACAATTCGGGATAATAGACCTTTTGGTAAAATCAAATCCGCCTGGGATTATCGAATTTTCAGCAGTTCTGTAATCCCTGAGAAATTTTTCAATGGGACCAAAGTTGAAGCCCGGCCCGCCGGTCAATTCAACATATATGATGAACTCAGAGCCGTCCTGTAATTTTTGCCTTAACTTTTTCTGCTGTATCATAATATGGTTTTGCATTTAAGCTTCTGATTTTAGCAAACCTATGATATATTTATACTCTTTATTCGTAAAGACTTATACAAATCCAAAGCCTTTTTTTAACATTATACTGCTATATGAGCAACCCTCAAATTTTTCTGACAAGGCACCATGACGTTGTGGATAACATGTTGATAACTCAAAACTGCGTTTTAGCCTCACCTCTATATAGCATCATGTCTGCCCAATCAATCCAAATACCCCATTTTCACAACAAGCAATACTTGCATAAGATCAAAAATGCTTCGTTTCATAACTCGTTTATCAGTAATTACTTATAATCCACAAGGAATTTCCGCGTATATTTTTCGATAACGGACGATTTTCTCACAAGGAAAATCTTAAAATTTTTTAGAATTTTCTTAAATTCGCTAAAGAAATATGCCCGTGTGGATAATTCATAAAAATCAGTTCCCATCTGGCAGAAACAATCCCAACTACCTGTAAAAAAATCAGTTACGAAAAGTAGCGATTTTTTCCTTAAACGCCCGGCAGGCCGCTGTCGGGTCGGCAGCATTGGTGGCAGCCGAGCAGACCGCTATTGTTTTTGCACCAGCAGCCAAAACCTGCCCGACATTGCCGAGCGTTATGCCGCCGATGCCAACATGGCCGATGCCGGTATCGGAAAGTTTTTCCACCGCATCCCTGACATAATCCAACCCGACAGGCTTTGCTGTTGGCTTTGTCGGGGTGGCAAAAACGGGGCCAAGACTTACATAAGTGGGGTTTTCACGACAGGCAATCTCAAGCTGCTCAAGTGAATGTGTGCTCCTGCCGGTAATCAATGGCGTTAACCGAAGTTTATGAACCTGCTCTATGGACAAATCATTCTGGCCAAGATGTACCCCGTCGGCATTGGCGGCGACTGCGATATCGATGCGGTCATTGATTATGCTAAGGACGCAGGCTGCCTTGCATATCTGCACAAATTCGCACGCAACGGCAAAAAGCTGGTCGTCTTTGAGGTCTTTTGCACGCAATTGAACACAATCCGCACCGCCTGCGACACATTTATGAGTCAAAAAGATAACATCCACAGGC
>JAPLMV010000136.1 GCA_026386835.1 Planctomycetota bacterium
AACGTCCCATCGTCCTTACGAAATTTCATAAGATTCAGCGATGCCAGATTGCACGCCGAATCGTCAACAAACATATATTCGCTGCACGGGTTGGATGCGTTAATCGGCCCGGAATTCGGGCATGTATGCCAGCGGTTGATTGTGCTGTGATATTGCAGTCCGGGGTCGCCGCAAAGCCTTGTTCCTTCAGAGATTAAGTCCATCATCTCACGTGCCGAATACTCCTGCGACTTTTCGCCTGTCGTTATCGAACGGGTTACCCACTTGTCGTCCTTTTCTACTGCCTGCATAAACTCATCGGTTACCCGCACAGACAAATTCGAATTCTGGAACATCACGCTGGCGTATGCCTCTTCGCCGCTGTAACCGGCTTCAATCAATGCCCATGCCTTTTTCTCTTCTTCCGTCTTGGCGGTAATAAATTCCATGATGTCGGGATGTTCTACCTTCAGCGACTGCATCTTTGCCGCCCGCCGCGTTTTGCCGCCCGATTTTATCACCGCCGCTATCTGGTCATACACCCGCATAAAGCTAAGCGGCCCTGACGGCTTGCCGCCGCCAGCAAGCTTTTCCTTGCTGCTGCGAAGCGTCGACATATCCGTGCCTGTCCCTGAGCCGTGCTTAAACAGCATCGCCTCACTGGCTGCCAGCCGCATTATGTCCTGCATTGAATCCTTCACCGACTGTATAAAACAAGCCGATGCCTGCGGATATTCGTAGCTGCTCCTGCATGCAACGGCTTTGTGCTGCTCTGAATCCCAGTGAAAATTATGATTGCTGCCGGCCACTCCGTAAACATCGAACAGACCCACATTGAACCACACCGGCGAATTGAACGACCCATACTGATTCACGCAAAGCCACGTCAGTTCATTATAAAAAATCTCCGTATCTTCATCCGTGCCGAAGTATCCGTCTTTTTTGCCGCGGTTCGCTATTGCCCTGCATACACGATGAACAAGCTGCTTTACCGAATGTTCCCGCTTGCCTGTCTCGATATCACCATAAAAATACTTGCTGGCCACGACCTTGGTCGCCAATTGACTCCAGCAGGCTGGAACCTCGATATTATTCTGCTCAAATATTACCTGGCCGCTTTCATTGCTGATTTTTGCAGACCTTATTTCCCACTCAAGCTGGTCAAACGGATGAATCCCAGGCGAAGAGAAAAAATGCTCTATCTTTAGTGCCTTCGCAGAGATAGGCCTCGCTATGCCATCTGGCTGCGGTTTTTCACTCTTAAACGGGTTTTCAGGGTCAAACTTATGTGTCATTTTTACGCCTCCATGCATTAATTATACCACAACATGTAGTAATATACAATCAAAAATAACAATATATAGTCGAAAATCCAAAGTCATACTTATAGTCGATTTCCAAAAGACTGCAAAGACAAAAACTAACAAATTTTTAATAAAAATTTTTCATCTTTCTCTTAGTCCTTGCTAATACTGAAGCTATGAAGAAAAAAAAATTTCACATACCACATTTTACAAACCTGTCGCCTCAAGCCACCTCTGTGAAATCCAGGCGTGAGCCCAAATTTCCGGATGAACCATATCGAGTGACCAGTTTTGCGGCGGCACCTGCCCTATCTGCTCATCAATCGACCCTTGTAGCGGGACTAAAACGGCATCGAAATCAACAGCGATAGTGCGAACTTTCTCAACGAAACGGCGAAGCTCAACAAACACTGGATTATTCAAATCATCGCAGAACATAAACGGCTCGATTATCACAATCCGGCTATTACTTTCTTTTTTCGTCTGCGAAATTAACCGCCGATACATCGAGTCATACTCGTCCAAATCTGCTGCGCCACTCAGATCGTTCTCTGTAAAATGCACATAACCTGCGCCGAACGGCTTATAAGCCGCACTCATCCTCTCTGCATCCGTAATGCTGTCTCCGATAAATACAATCGTCTGATTAGGTTTTAATGCGATCTTTGATTTCATATATTCACTCCTTGTCACCGGATTGTATCGCCACTGATTTAATTATCAAACATTTTGCTCACTACTTTATTAAATAACAAAAAATCCTTTTGCTCTCCGCACCGTAAGGCTAAAATAATACTATCTTTGTTCCACAAACTACGTACTATGAACTCTTATACTGTAAACTTTCAAAATGAATCCGGAAAAAGACAAATTTGAAACCGTCCGCGAAAAGATAAAGACCCTGCCGACAGGACCAGGCCTGTATTTTATGAAAGGCCATGCAGACAAAGTCCTCTATATCGGCAAGGCAAAAAATCTCCGCTCCCGCGTCACAAGTTACTTCCAGCCCGCAAGCGACATTGCATCCTCTCGCGGCCCAAAAATCGTTGAAATGGTAAACAAGGTTGAGGCCGTCGATTTCTTAGAAACCGAATCCGAAGTCGATGCGATGCTTCAGGAGGCTCGGCTGATTAAGGACATCCGCCCGCCGTACAATACAGACCTCACCGACGACAAAACCTTTCCATACCTCGAAATCACCACCGACGACGACTTCCCATGCGTCTACATAACTAGAAAACCAAGACCGCAGGGTAGCAGATTGTTCGGCCCATTTGCAGGTGCAAAAGACCTGCGTGCCGTCATAGCGGAATTGCAGAAAATATTCAAATTCCGCACCTGCCGCCTCGAAATCAACGCAGCAGACAAAAACCTTCGGTTCTTTCGTCCGTGTCTACTTTACAGCATAAAACAATGCACCGCCCCATGCGGTGCTAAAATTAAAAAAACCGAATACAAAAAAATCATCAGTGACTTTATGAAATTCCTTCGCTCGAAACGCTCTGTCATCCTTGGCCGATTGAAAGACCAGATGACCGTTGCCG
>JAPLMV010000032.1 GCA_026386835.1 Planctomycetota bacterium
TCAATGTCCGGCTCATAAACATCTGTGCCGGGTTTTACAGCAGGGCTTTTTGATAAAAGTTCGCAGACAGGAATAAGGATTAAATCATTGAACGGAAGGAAAAAGATGGAACATAAAAAAGCAGGTTGTCCAGGCAGGAAGAAATATCTATCAGGGAAAAGGATTCTCCCCAGGCCGATTTCCAAAGATACGAGTATAGTTGACGTAATAGACTCAATGGACGCTTATAACGGCGGGAGGTTAAGAGCGGCCTGTCATTTGTTAAGGGATAAATACTCGCAGGAAGATGTTACGGTGGGATTAAGTCTGGCGGGGGCATTAACGCCGGCAGGATTGGGGCCTTCCACAATAATACCATTGATGAATCATGGCTTTGTCGACTGGCTGACCGCAACAGGCGCAAATATGTACCATGATATGCATTTCGCGTTAAATCTGCCGATGTTCAGGGGCAGCCATAATGTCGATGATGCCGATTTGAGAGACAAAGGCGTAACGAGAATCTATGACATCCTGTTCGATTATGAAGACGTTTTGATGGAGACGGACAGGAGATTACGCGAGATATTAGTAAGGCCGGAATTTCAAAAAGAGATGGGGACGCGTGAATTTTATTATCATCTCGGCAAAATTCTAAGCGAATACGAGAAAAAGAACAAGCTGGGCGAAGTCAGCGTTCTGGCAGCGGCATATAGAAACGGCATTCCTGTTTTTACATCATCGCCGGGAGATTCAACTATCGGAATGAATGTGGCGGGGCTTGAGCTTTTGGCAGAAGCGTCGGGATTGCAGGATTTGTTTAAGCTGAAAATAAATCCGAGCATCGACGTCAACGATTCGACGGCTATAATACTTAACGCGAAAAACTATGAAAAAGGCAAAACAGGCGTTATTCTTATCGGGGGCGGGAGTCCGAAAAATTTCATGCTCCAGACGGAGCCGCAAATTCAGGAAGTGCTGATGATACCGGAAGTAGGCCAGGATTATGATATCAATATAACCGATGCCAGGCCGGACACAGGCGGATTATCAGGGGCACCGCCCAGCGAAGCGGCAAGCTGGGGGAAAATCGACCCGACAAAACTCGATGAGACGGTAACGGCATATCTCGATGTAACAGCGGCATTTCCGCTGATGGTTGCCTATACCATAAAGACCACTAAACCCAAAAAACAAAAAAGATTATATGACAGGGGACAGGAACTGCGTGAAAAGCTGATAAAGTCCTACCTTGAAAATAATAAAGAGGTGGAAAAACTTAGGAAACTCATTAAAAAGCTCTCTGCTTAATCCGAATATTTTATAGTTTATCGGTGTTAATACGAGTGTTGACAAAATCGAATCTATCGGCCAAACTAAAGTCTGAGTTTATATTGGACGATATATTGGTATGTACTATTCAAGGTCGCTAAAAGATGTCTGGCAGAAGGCTTCAAGGCAGTTTGGTGTGCTTCTGCTTACCGGCCCTCGGCAGGTCGGAAAAACAACTTTCCTCAAACATATCTGCCCTGCCGAGCGGACATACATAACATTAGACGACCCGCCGACACGGGCATTGGCAAACGAAGACCCCGGCTTATTTATGAAAAGGTTTACTGGGCCGCTTCTAATCGACGAGATACAATACGCCCCAAATTTAATGCCGTATATCAAAATGACGGTAGATTCAAGCGGCAAAAAAGGACTGTTCTGGCTTACAGGCTCCCAACAATTTTTAATGATGAAGGGCATATCTGAAACTCTGGCCGGCAGGGTGGCAATTTTGAATCTGCTGGGATTTTCGCAGCGCGAAAGAGAGCGTTCTAATTTGGATATTGAACCGCTTGTGCCTGAGAAGAAAATACTGGCAGCCAGGCTTTCTTATGCAAAAAAGCCGAACCTGAAGCAAATTTACAAAAATATCTGGCTTGGCAGTTTTCCGGCGCTGATAGCAGGGGCGGCGAAAAACAGAAGTCTTTATTACAGTTCATATCTCCAGACATATCTGCAGCGAGATGTAAGAGATTTAACGCAGGTCGGGGATGAAACGTCTTTTTTGAAGTTTGTAAGAGCCTGTGCCGCAAGGACCGGACAGCTTTTAAATCTTGCAGACCTTGCCAAAGACACCGATATAAGCATTCCAACAGCAAAAAAATGGCTGTCTATCCTTCGTGCCAGTTTCCAGGTTTTTCTGCTGCAGCCCTATCACAGCAATATTACGAAAAGGTTAGTCAAAACGCCTAAATTGTATTTTCTCGATACCGGCCTATGCAGTTATCTGACCGAATGGACAAGTCCTGCAGCTCTTGAGGCAGGCGCAATGTCGGGAGCTATTTTTGAAACTTTTATATTCGCAGAAATATTGAAAAGCTACTGGCATAGAGGGCTTGAGCCGGCGGTTTATTACGGTTCCCGTAACCATCCTTTGACCGGCAGGTGGTGGAGAAGGCGGGACAAGTTTCGTTGCTGTTTTATTGCCGGTAAAATAAAATGCAGTAGGCAAAAAGTGTGGTAGATTATTATTTAAAGAAAACAGTCCTATGGGCTCCTTACGGAGAATACAGTAGACAGGAGAAAAACAAAATGAAAAAGTTTATTTTAATTAGCATAACTTTTATGAACGCATTGGTTGTACTGGGAAGCCAAGCAGACCAAAACAGCGTTGTTATAGACCCGAACTACATCATCATCAGCAATCCTGAAGCAGTGAAGAATTTTCTGGATACCGAAAGAATAAAATACGATGAAATATGGATCCCAATTGAGTTTGACGTCTCTAAACTTAAAATTGTTCTAAAGGAATATCTCGAAAAGAACTCAAAAGGCAAAACAAAAACTTCAACCGACAATGACTATATTCTTGGCAAATTAGACAAGTATAAAGTTGAGTATTCTGGATATATTAAAAACAGCAAGAAATTTATCATATTCAATATGATTGGCTTTGAATCTAATTTAAACGGTAAAGAATTTACAATGATATTGGACGGCGGCTGCGATGTGGTAAGAGTGATATTCGATACTGAAAATAATAACGTCATTAGTATAGAATGTAATGGGCAAGCATAAAATTCATGTCATCTTAAGCAGAAAAATGTTTAAAATTGATATTAGTATAATGGCAGAATAAAATTGATGGAAAGCATGATGTCAAATATAAGGAAGTTATGAAAAAAGAACTTGTTAAATTAGCGGAAAAACACGGGACGCCGTTGTTTATTATTGACCACGACAAGATACGGGAAAACTACAGAGTTTTTAAGAAGAATCTGCCGAGAATCCAGGCCTATTATGCGGTAAAGGCAAACTCGAATCCGGAAATAATAAAGACATTGTTCAATGAAGGCGCCAGTTTCGATGTCGCCTCTTACAATGAGTTCATGCAGATTTACGAATATATAAAGCATTTCGAAGAAAACGATAAGGACTTTTTCGTCTGGGACAAGATAATTTTTTCAAATACGATAAAAGACAGAGAAACTCTAAGGAAGATAAAAAAATACAGGCCTCTTGTTACTTATGACAATACAGATGAGCTGAAAAAAATAAAGGAAAACTGCAGCACCGCAGGCCTGGTTTTAAGGTTGAAAGTTCCCGATACCGGTTCACAGGTCGAGATGAGCTCGAAATTTGGCGCAGAATTGACCGATGCATATAATTTGATAAAAAAAGCTTTCGATTATGGGCTGGTGGTTGAAGGATTGAGTTTTCACGTCGGCAGCCAGTGCACTAATTTCGACAATTATACAGTTGCATTACAAATGACGTCCGAACTTTTCAATGATTCTCGGAAAAAGGGCTACAATTTGAAAATAGTCGATATAGGCGGCGGATTTCCCGTGCCGTACGATTCGCATGTTCCTAAATTTGAAAAGCTCGCGGAAATAATAAATTCCGAATGCGAGAGATTATTCCCGAAGGATATAGAAATCATAGCAGAGCCGGGGCGATTTATGGCGGCGACCACAGCGACGCTGGTTTCAGAAATAATAGGCAAGGCAAGGCGGGATGGAAAGATTTTTTACCACATAAACGACGGCGTCTATCACACATTTTCAGGCGTTGTTTATGACCACTGGATTCCCAATTTTCACTCGTTCAAAGGCGGAAAGAAAGAGGTTTGTGCCGTTGTCGGGCCTACATGCGACAGTTTCGACAAGATTTCCCTGTCGGAACAACTGCCGGGAAATCTGCAAATCGGTGATTATCTTTATACGGAAAATATAGGCGCCTACAGCACAGCCTCTACGACAAAATTCAACGGCTTTGACGGTGCCAAAATTTTACATATAAATAATTAGTTCTGGGGGAACGATTCCTGCCGGCACCCAAATGGGTAATAGCATAATAGAAAAATGTTTGAGATTTCAT
>JAPLMV010000154.1 GCA_026386835.1 Planctomycetota bacterium
CTCAGTGCGAGCCCTTAAACTGGCCTCAACCGAACCGCATCAGGTAACGTGGATGTACGGCAAAAATGTCGGCACTGATTATAATCACTGGTGAGGCATTTTCGCTGTCGTAATACCTATCGACGCAAACAGAGATATCTGGAGAATTAAAGGTGTCCGGTATTTTTTTGGGAAATTAGCGTCAAAAAAAGTCTATCGGTCTTGCGTCTGTTTTTCTGTCGTTGGTTTCGAATTCTTAATTCTTAATTTTCTTCCCCTATCTTGCCCAATAAGGACTTATGTACACCTCACGCCTTGCTTAATGTATTTTTAATTTGACTATGTCCCAGGAAATATTATCATACGCACTTTTAGTAATAGCAATGTGTTATTGAAGGGTAAATCGTAAAATGGCAAGAAAATCAGTATACAGCAATCCGAATTGTAATTCCGACAGCTTCCTGTTCACCAGTGAATCGGTAACCATGGGCCATCCCGACAAGATATGCGACCGCATCTCCGACTCAATCCTCGATGCAATGCTTGCCCAGGACCCCAAAAGCAGGGTTGCCTGCGAAACAATGGTCAAAAACGGCATGGTAATGGTATCCGGCGAAATCACATCCAAAGCCGCTGTCGACATCCCAACAATCGTAAGAGAAACGATAAAGCAAATCGTCTACACCGACCCGGCGATGGGCTTTGATTACGAAAGCTGCGCAGTCGTGGTAAACCTCGACAAGCAAAGCCCCGATATCTCGCAGGGCGTAACTGAAGGCCAGGGACTGCACAAGGAACAGGGTGCCGGCGACCAGGGCATTATGTTCGGATATGCCTGCAGGGAAACGCCCGAGCTTATGCCGATGCCCATCCAGCTTGCACACGACCTGACAATCAAGCTTGAAAAGGCCAGGCAAACCAGAAAATTACCCTGGCTTCGCCCGGACGGCAAAACCCAGGTAACCGTCGAATACAAAGACGCAAAGCCCAAACGCATTCATACTGTTGTGGTTTCAACTCAGCACGACCCCTCGGTTTCCCATAAGACCCTGCGAAAACAAATCATCGAAAAGGTCATCCTGCCAGTCCTGCCAAAGCGCTTGGTCGATAAGAATATCGTCTTCCACGTCAATCCGACAGGCAGGTTCGTAATTGGCGGCCCGCACGGGGATTGCGGCCTGACAGGCAGAAAAATCATCGTCGATACCTACGGCGGAAGAGGCCGACATGGCGGCGGCGCATTCAGCGGCAAAGACCCCACAAAGGTCGACAGAACAGCAAGTTATATGGCAAGGTATATCGCCAAAAATATCGTCTCCGCAAATCTCGCAGATGCCTGCGAAGTCCAGTTGTCTTATGCTATAGGCGTCGCGGAGCCGATTTCGGTAATGATTAATACAGAAGGCACCGCAAAAATCAGCGAGAAAAAGATAAGTGAAATCGTGAGGAAGCTTTTCCCCATGACCCCAAAGGGTATGATTAACCATTTGAAGCTTGCTCGTCCGATTTACGCCCAGACGTCCTATGGCGGGCATTTCGGGCGAAACCTGCCGGACTTTACTTGGGAAAAAACCGATATGGTCAATGCCCTGCGAAAGGCAGCAGGACTGAATAAGAATTAAAAATTAAGAATTGCGGACAGCCTTCGGCTGATATTCTTGCGTTGTGCGTATTGAGTATTGCGTAAGTTGAGGTTTGGCAAGATGGGCAAGATTTTTCAGAAAAATTGTCGTTAGTTCTTAGCAGGTAAGTAGTTAGGATGAATTTTGGGGTTTGCAAAAAGTGACAAAAATTGACACGAATTGAGCATTTTTTAACAAAAATAGCGCACTTTTTAACCGTTTTTTACACTTTTTTACAAAAAAAATCAGCTTTTTGACATGGTCGTTAAAAAAAGACTGCCTGTGTTAAGCTGTTAAAATGGGAAAGATGGAGAAGAAGTTTTGAGTTCATAGTTCATAGTTCATAGTTCATAGTTCGTAGAAAAAATAAGAACGAGGGTGTAAGATTAATTAACTGCCATTTTCATGGTATAAAAAAAATTAAATATTTTTTATTTTTTGCTTGCAACTTCGACAGATGTAGTGTATGTTCTAATGTAATAGATA
>JAPLMV010000193.1 GCA_026386835.1 Planctomycetota bacterium
GAGACTTGAGATATCGCTATGAGTCAATAGACTCAAAAAGCGGGGGTAAGGACCAGGCAGGCAAAGTTCGTAACAGAATCCGTGCTCGTCTGGGGCTTGATACAAAATTAAACGATGAATGGGATTTGGGCTTTAGAATTGCCACCGGCGCTGCTGATCCAGCATCAACAAATCAATCTCTTGAAAACGGCTTTGCCAAAAAGGATATATGGCTTGACCTTGCCTACTTCAATTACCATCCCAAGCTCATAGAGCGACTGAATGTTTATGGCGGAAAAATGCCTCTGCCTTTCTACAGGGCTGGCAACAATCAGCTTGTCTGGGACGACGATGTCAATCCTGAAGGAATTGCCGCAAAATATGTTATGCCTTTCGGCAAGTCTGACAACCTTTATATTAATGGCGGCGGATTCTGGCTTAAAGCAGTTGACGGTTCTGATGAGAACGGCGGAGCTGCTGTCTGGGCAATCCAGTCTTATTGGAAGCATGAGTTCGAAAACAAGGATTATTTGCTGGGCGGTCTTAGTATGTATGCGTTCAGCGGCTTAGATGGAAAACCTGGGTTATACAATTCATACGGCTCATCGAAGAGTAAATATGGCAATACGATGAGCGGAACAGGTGCGGATTCGTCTCACCCATATACCTATCTAATGAACTACAGTGTCCTGGAAGGTTTTGCCGAATACGGCTTTAAGGTTGCTGACTTTCCGACCAATGTGTACGGAAGTTATGTAAAAAATACATCGGCAGCAACATCAGAAGATACAGGGTGGCTGATTGGAACAACGTTTAATAAAGCTAAAGACCCTGGCTCGTGGGAAATCGGTTATAACTACAGGGATGTTCAGAAAGATGCGGTTGTAGGCGTTCTAACCGATTCAGACTTTGTCGGCGGCGGCACAGACGGTAAGGGGCATATGATATCCGGCAAGTATCAGCTCACAAAGAACATACAGGCGGGACTGACTTACTTTATGACTCAGAAAGGTCAAAGCAATGATGACTACCGTCGACTTATGGCTGACCTGATTTTCAAATTCTGATAAATTTAACTGAATTTTAACAATTTCCTAACAAAACTCTAACAATAGAAAAGTATATATAAATAAAAAGGAGCATTAACTATGAAAAGAATAATAATTTGTGCAGTGATAATGGCAGTTCTGGCCGCAGCAATGGAATTGTTTGGTGCTGAAAGTACAGAAAATGGGCAGCCATCGCAAAAAACAGAGAAAACTTTATTGATTGAAGGTTCAACGACAGTAGGGCCAATTGCTGACGCCTTTACAGAGGTATTCAATAAAACATATCCTGATGTCAAAATCACAGTTACCAAGAATGGCAGCGGCAATGGTGCTGCAGCTCTTGTTGACAGTCGATGCGATATTGCAATGTTGAGCCGTTTTATGAAACCTGAGGAATTCAAATCAGCTGTAGATAAAGGCAGTATGCCTGTCGCTCACGTTATCGCAATGGATGGTGTTTGTATTATAGTTCATCCTTCCAATACCGTAACTGAGCTGACTACCTCAAAGATTCGCGAGATATATTTTGGCAAAATTAAAAACTGGAAGGAACTTGGCGGCCCGGATATGCCTATTGTTGTAATCAGCAGAGACACCTCCTCGGGAACATACGAAACCTTCGACCACTTTGTAATGAAAAAAGAGAAAATGGCAGGAGGCGTTGAATACGTAAATTCGAATCCCCAGATACACACCCGCGTTAAAACAACCCAAGGGGCTATTGGATATGTCGGGGTTGGTTTTCTTGACGCTGATGTCAAAGGTTTAAAGGTCGATGGTGTAATGCCTTCAAAAGAAACTATTGCAAGCGGCGTTTACTCCTTATCAAGACCGCTGTTTTTATTCACAAATGGTTATCCAGCTCTCGGTTCGGTAACATACAAGTTCTGCACTTTCTATCTAACTGAAAAGGGGCAGGAAATCATTGAAGCAAAGGGCTTTGTTCCAGTAACGCATTATTAATAGAACAAATAGATGAATGAATAATGCAAACTTAAATCAACTACCAGAAGCAACGGCTGATGCCAGAAGTCAGCCGTTGCTTCTTACTTATTCACAGGATATCAGAGGATTTCTATCTTTCCACATCGGCAGAACCGCTCTTTTCATTGTAACCTGCACATCGGTATTATCTGTTTTATTGATATTCTCTTTCATTTTCATTGAAGCATTGCCTTTCTTGACTAAATTCAGCTTACTTGAATTTTTAACAAGCAAAGCATGGTATCCAGAGGCACAGTCCCCTCAGTTTGGATCCTTAGCACTTATAGTTGGTTCAATCTATGTCACTGTGACAGCGATGATTTTTTCTGTACCAGTCGGTATATTCGCAGCGATTTTTTTAAGTGATATAGTTTCCTTTGAAATCAGAAATATTGTTAAACCAGTTATCGAACTTCTTGCTGCTATTCCATCGGTTGCGTATGGTTTTTTTGCAGTGATGGTAATGGCTCCCTGGATGCAGCAGAAATTAGGATTCAGTACCGGCGTAAATGCACTGAATGCTTCTTTCGTCCTTGCCGTTATGGCACTTCCCACGATAATCAGCGTCGCCGAAGATTCAATGTCTGCTGCGGGTCGTGAACTCCGTGAGGCATCCTATGGTCTTGGGGCAACAAGAGTTGAAACTATGTTCAAGGTAGTTATACCATCTGCACACAGCGGCATCATTGCCGCCGTAATCCTCGGCATGATGAGAGCTATCGGAGAAACGATGGTCGTCTGGATGGCTTCCGGCAACGCCTCGCAGATACCATATCCCTGGTGGGACTTGTCACAGTCCATTCGCACAATGACTGCAACTATCGCTGGTGACATGGGCGAAACCGCAAAGGGTTCAAACCATTATAGAGCCCTTTTCACCGTCGGCCTGCTGTTACTGGTCATGACGCTATGTCTTAATATTGTCAGTGAATATTTCCTAAGCCGTACAGCAAAGAAGTCAGGGAAAAGCAAATGAGAATCTTTGTACGCACCATATTCGATAAAACTTTTACAGTAACTACATATCTTGTTGTGCTGATGATAATAGCACTGCTTGTAATTATACTTGGTCCAATGCTCTCACGCGGCTTAAGTGCAGTAATATTCAAAGATACAATCGAATTCCGCAAAATGCAGTTTGCTCTTTTTAATCGCGGCGTTGAATCCCGTATCCTCCAGGAAACTAAAGAAACTAACGCTTTTCGACAGAAAATCTATCAGACCATTGATAAATTCAAACAGGGTATTGATACAGAGGCACTTACCGAAAAGGCCAGAAAAATATACCGTGAATTCGGTCAGCAGCTCCGTTATAAGGAATTGCCGCCCGAACAGTTCACCATCCTTCGAACTCAGGCAAAAGAAATACGAGATAAACTCGAAACTGCCTTTGCAAGTCAGGATAAATCAGAAATTGCCTCCTGCATAAATAATGTTCTGCAATATCGAGATGACCAAGAATTTAAGGATACTGCCACAGAGGGTTTTTTCAAACTGGCTTTGGAATTTAAAAATTCAGTCGAAAAAACCGACCTAAGCAAACATTACCTGTACGTTAAATCTCTCCAGGAACTTGAAAGTCTAATCATAGAGCTTTTAGGTCCCCGCCCGGACGAACCTTTGCCGTCTACCGCTATGAACCAATTTGGTTCAACACGATGGGATATCGCTCAAAGGATTCGTGATAAAATCCTCTGGACTGAGCAGTGGGTTGAGCATAAACCAAATGAATCTCTTATTAAAATCAAAACCCTTCGTGCTGAACAGTTTGCAGGAACAGACATAGAACCGCTGTTTGGCTATATAAAAGACAATATCGAACAAATACTGAAACCGCGAGCAAAATTCTACTGGCAGTACTTTATAGACGACAGTACTCCAGGGCATTATTTCGGTGGGGTTGGGCCTGAGATTCTCGGTACTCTGCTTTTAACTGTTATAAGTATGCTTTTTGCTGTTCCCATCGGAATAATCGCAGCTGCCTATCTGACTGAATGCTCTTCTGAAAATCTCATAATAAAAATAATCCGTATGTGCATAAATACGCTCGCAGGTGTACCCAGTATAGTCTTCGGCCTTTTCGGATTGTCTTTCTTTGTGCTGTTTTTCCTCCCGCTTTTGGGATTTCCATCGAAACCATGTATCCTCGCTGCCTCATTGACTTTGGCAATACTTACCCTGCCTGTGATGATTAGAGCAAGCGAAGAAGCCATTCGCTCTGTCCCAGAAACTTATAAAGAGGCATCCCTTGCCTTGGGGGCGGGAAAATTTAAAACCTTTATGAAAGTAACTATGCCGGCGGCCTTACCAGGTATTTTGACGGGTATCATTCTCAGCTTAAGCCGTGTAGCCGGCGAAACCGCTCCTGTACTATTTACCGGCGCTGTTGCTCTTGGCCCGATGCCATCCTCGATTTTTCACAGTACAAGAACTCTATCCTATGGAAGCTATGATATGGCCGTCGGCGACCGTATTGCAATGATGGTTCCTCATAATCAGTATGGAATGGTAGCTGTTCTTGTAATGCTTATCCTGTGCCTGAATATCATGGCTATTGTTGTACGTTCGAGAATGTTCAGAAAACTTCACGGCCATTAAGGATAATAGATTCAAATGAAAGAAGAAGATAAAAATATGCAGCAGTCAGCCCTGAATACCGAAAAGTCTCGAAATATGAAAATAATCAGGATTGAACGCAAACAGACTCCGACTCCAAAATCCCTGGATTCAGACTGCAGCAACTGTGCAGTAATCAGTTCTGATGACTTCAGCTTTTACTACGGTTCAAGAATGGGCGTTAAAAATATCACAATGGATATTTATCCCTGCAGTGTCACCGCTATAATAGGACCGAGCGGCTGCGGTAAAAGCACTTTCCTTCGAAGCATCAACAGGATGAACGACCTTATCCCGCACATTCGCACCGAAGGAACATTAAAAGTTGACGGACAGGATATTTACGATAATAGAATTAATCTCATTAGTCTCCGCCAGCAGATTGGAATGGTCTTTCAAAAACCAAATCCGTTCCCTAAAAGTATTTTCGATAATGTCGCCTATGGTCCTCGGCTGCAGGGCATCAGAAACTCCGAAGACCTCCAGGATGTTGTTGAACAATGCCTTCGCTCTGCTGCCATTTGGGATGAAGTCAAAGACGATTTGAAAAAATCAGCATTAGCACTGTCTGGCGGTCAGCAGCAGCGACTCTGCATTGCTCGGGCTCTTGCTACTAAACCACGTGTTATACTAATGGATGAACCCTGTTCAGCCCTTGACCCGTTAGCTACAGGCAAAATCGAAGACCTGATGGAACAGCTGAAAACCTCATATACAATTATTATAGTTACTCATAATATGCAGCAAGCCGCACGTGTCAGTGAACGAACAGCTTTTTTTTGCCTCGGAGAACTTATCGAATACGATTTGACATCGAAAATATTCGGCAATCCTGCCAATAAACAAACTGAAGATTATATCACAGGAAGGTTTGGTTAAAGACATGCATGAAAAACAAACTAAAAAGATTTGGAAAATACGTACAGTTAAAAATTATCCTGAAGCTCATAACCATTTGCTGATAGGTGAAGTTCTTGAAATTGAAAAATCTTATGTGTGTCTTAATTGCAAAACATATCATTTCGGCAGGAGCATAAACGGCACAAAAGATGTTGTAGTCGGGGAAGTGAATATTCGTTTTTTACCCTGGAACCGAATTGAAATAATAAATGAGCTTCCTGTGTCATTTGATTACGTTAACGCTGTGCTTGATGTTGAGGAAAAACATAAGATAATTTTGAAAGACAAACAATTTAAATGTGCTGTTGCATCTTCATACGACAGCAGATATTAGTCGAAGGGGAAAATAATGCCGAAACATCTGCAAAGAGAAATAGAAAACTTGAAAAAGAATATACTTGTACTCAGTGCAAAAGTTGAAATGGCAGTTCACGATGCCACTGACGCAATCGAAAAAAGAGATGGCGATTTGGCTCAGAATGTAATTGATAATGATATTCAGATTGACCAGCAGGAAGTGGATGTTGAGGAAGAGTGCCTCAAAATTCTCGCCTTGCATCAGCCCGTCGCCATTGATCTGAGATTCATAATAGCAGCTTTGAAAATTAATAATGACCTTGAACGAATTGGTGATTTAGCAGTTAATATAGCTGAACGAGCTGTATTTCTCGCTACCCAGCCGAAACCTGATATCTCATTCGACTTTTCACGTATGGCTTCAATAGCTCAGTGGATGCTTAAAAAAAGTCTCGATGCTTTAGTGAATCTCAGCGTTGAATTTGCTCAGGAGGTTTGTGCTGCTGACGACAAAATCGACTCAATGAACCGTGAAATGTATATCAAGGTACAGCACGCCATTCGCATCCATCCTGATCAGATGGAATCATTGATTCACTTGCTTTCCGTTTCCCGCCACTTGGAAAGGATAGCTGACCATGCGACCAATATTGCTGAAGACGTCATATATATGATTGAGGGCGAAATAGTTCGTCATAAAACAGAGCATTATAAATAGGTTTTAATTTATCGGGGCGAGTAAACGACTTTAGAACATTTTCACCCATATAGCATCCTTCAGCTGCCTACTTACACCGCCTTGGAAATTTGAAAACCCGTTTAAATTTACGTTTTGCTGGGCATACGGTCTATAACCGAAAGCCTCAGAGATTAAATACCCCCTACCCCTTCTTGCCTCTGCGAAGTAAATCGTCCAAAGGTATCCGTTCACAAGTTGCCATTCTCTGTTCAAGGACTTGCAGCTTCCTTGCTTTTCTTGTTGGCCTGCCTTTATATGTCCACCGTTTGACTGTGTTCTGAAGGTCTTCATACTGACGCTCAGCTTTTAAGAGGTATCCTAACTGGCCAAATCGCCCTAACCGGCATTCGTTTCGGCTTTCATAAGACAGGTCGTAACAATGCCGACAGCCAAAGTATTTGCCGCCTGACGATAAGAACAGCGTTCCCACCTGTCGGCCACAAGACACACCGTTTCTGCTGAGCGGGCAGATAAACCAATACCTCACACCCCCAAAATGACACTGCGTAGTTGCCAGACGAATTTTGTAATCATAATCGGTCTTTTCGCCCGAATTGCGGTCAGTAATTGTATAGTTAAGCTTTACATACGGCTCGTCCATCACGTCCACCAATATACCTACGCTGCTCTTATGCCCTGACAATTTGTATGTCCAAGTCAGTGCTGTACTGCTAAAGCCTGTCAACAAACCAAACTCCTTCAGTTTAGCAATGCTCAGCTTAGTGCAGTCCTCGACCGTATCTTTTTTGCTCCAGTAGTATCTACCCATTTATGTTTCTCTCTTTTCTTTGCCGAAATCATTATGGATTTTGCATACTTTTTTAACGTCGATTAGTCCCTTGAAGCGGTTATATATGCCGCAATCAAGGTTTTTATTGTTATCTTTAAAATACACCTGAACGCCCTTTTTAAGTGGTGACAATTTCATTGTTTTTTTATTGCTTTAGCAATAACCTCGTCTTGCCCAGAATTCTTTTCGTTTCCTGCGTCTTTCAGCCCATTCATAAACCCAGTCAGGGCAGCGTTTAACCCATACCCCATCCTTCTTGCACCAGCGTTGCAATGTCCTGCGTGGTATTTGCAAAATCCTTGCTGTAGCTCTTATGCCGTATTCGTTTATCTGGCTGAAGGCATACTCTTTTTGTTCTTGGCTGTACTGTCCGTCATTGCCAAGACTGAGGAATTCAGACTGCTTATCTTCATAGCCTTCCTGAATCAATTTTTGGATAAAAGGGTTTTTCTTCATACGCATAGTTATTTCCCTTTATAGCTTTCGATTAAGGCTTTTATTGCCAACTTTATATGCTCAGGCAATTCCGGCCAAGCCGCTACAATTTCCGCCATGGCCTCTTTGAGCCGCAACGCTTATACATGAACCACTAAATCATCAGCGATAGCTAAATAAAACTCGTGAGTTGTATTAAAACTTCGGCCAGTAGTATTAGTCAATTAGCTGTACTGATTGATGCAGGATGGACGCAGAAAGAGACAAAAAGTAATGAAAATAAAAAGATGTTGCAAAAAAAACATCTTTGTAATATGATAAAAGCACCTACGGGGCCATAGCTCAGTTGGGAGAGCGCTTGCATGGCATGCAAGAGGTCGCGCGTTCGACTCGCGTTGGCTCCATTTGTATATCTGGCCGCAAAGAAAAAGGCGGACCATCGATTTTGAGTTCTTAGATGTTCTCAGATGTTATCCAAAGTCATCCAAAGACATCCAAACGCACTCCAAAGCACTCCAAAGCACTCCAACGATAGTCCAACGTATGTCCAAAGCACTCCAAAGTATGTCCAAATGCATCAGCCGTGAGGCCATGTTTTTTTCATAACTTCTTTGCATATATAAGGTTAAACTCGAAATCAGAAGCACGAAATCCTAAATAAATTCGAATTTTTAAAATCTAAATGTTCAAAACAAACTCCATAGAGGTGTAAAATAAGGAGTTAAAAATAGTGAAAATTTTTTTATTTTTTTTGGATTTTGTGTGAGGATACCTGCGCGAATGGTCCAAGATGGATTGACTATTTACTATTGAATATTGACTATTTGAAGAGCGAAGAAAAGTTTAGACGCTGATTTCGCTGAAAATCTCGCTGATTAACGCTGAAATTTTTTTAGTTTAGAAGCGGATTTTGGTTGATTCGAGATGGTCGATTTTGGTATGATATATATCAGCAATTGAATATTGGGAAAAATGCGGCCACGGATGAACACGAATTTTAAGAAAGAATGACGGAGAAAAAATAGGTCGAGATTGAAAAATTAATTTAAAGTTCACTGGACTTGAGGCGTTCCTGTTGAAACTGCGAATTTCAAAAATTGGAAACGTGCAAAGTCGGTGCCCCGTATGGGGCGCTGCTTGCGTGTTCCGATTAGGCTTTCGCAGGCCTCAACAGGGCATGATGTAGCGGTGCCCTTTTTTGTTACGCACCTCTCCATTTCAAAACGCCAATTCATTTTGAAGGCGTCGCGGCCGCAGTGGTTGCGATTTGGCAGAGAAGGAAGTATTTTTTTAGGAGGCAGAGAGTATGCATTTCTATGATTCAAGTCAAACCATGGTTATTTTGTTTGTAGAATTACGTACATCGATAAATTTAAAACTATTTTGAGAAGGAGAAAAGAGAATGAAAAATGTAAGAATGACAATTTGTTTAATAGTGGCGGTTTTGTTTTTATCCGCCGCTTCTTTTGGCGGTACTTACAATGGCGGTAACGGAACTGAAACTGAGCCGTATCAAATCAATAATATTACTGACTGGCAGGAGCTGATGACCACCCCTGACGACTGGAATCAGCATTTTATCCTGACGGCAGATGTCAATCTGGCGGGGATAGCCCTGACGCCGGTTGGAAACAGCAGTACACAATTTACCGGTGTTTTTGACGGCAACGATAATATAATCAGCAGTGGTATCGGTTTGTTCGGCTATGTCGGTTCCGGCGGCCAAATCCGCAATTTAGGCGTCGAGAATGCCAATATCCTCGGCATCTTCCATATCGGCGGGCTGGTGGGGAGGAATTATGGTACACTAACCGCCTGCTATGCGACCGGTTTGGTCAGCGGAGAGTTCGGTGTCGGTGGGCTGGTGGGGGTGAATTATGGTACACTAACCGCCTGCTATGCGACCGGTTCGGTCAGGGGAGAGAACGAGGTCGGCGGGCTTGTGGGGCTTAATTATGGTACACTAACCGCCTGCTATGCGACCGGTTCGGTCAGCGGAAAAAGCCATACCCCCAGCCGTTATGCCGGCGGGCTGGTGGGGTATAATTATGGTACACTAACCGCTTGCTATGCGACCGGTTCGGTCAGCGGAATAACAGACGGTTATGCCGGCGGGCTGGTGGGGTATAATGAGGGTATGCTAACATCCTGCTATGCGACAGTTTCGGTCACCGGAAACTCCGGTGTCGGTGGGCTGGTGGGGGAGAATTCTGGTGCGATAACTTCCTGCTATGCGACTGGTTCGGTCACTGGTTCGGTCCTC
>JAPLMV010000234.1 GCA_026386835.1 Planctomycetota bacterium
GCCAACGCCAACACAAAGCATACTATCGGCGAGATTAAAAGCTGGCCAATGCCGGCCTGGCCAGTAAACGACATCAATAAAATCCCGTACCCAGCCGCCATTAAATATCCTGTCATAAAGATTGCCGCAAACGCCGGCAGCAAGAAGTGCAAGAGAAATATGTACCAGTAGCGTGGCTTCTTTACTGAAGAAGAAGACTGCTAAAATTATTATTAGTGCAATAACAGAGACGGCAATCAGCAAATATCGCTGGCCATAGGCGATTCCAAAGGCGGCACCGGCATTTTGTGCCCTGACCAGCCAAAAGAAGCCGTCAATTATGGAAAATGTTTCGTCGGGCTTCGATTGCAGCCAGTTAAATATCGCCTTTTTAGACCACAAATCTGATATAATACCAATAAGCATCAGCGGGAAAAAAATAAGATATGCCGATATGGTACTTTGTACCCGCATGCCTGGAGTGCATTGTTTATCTGGTATATGCGACATATTTAGGAGAAAACCATCAGCCTCTGTTTGTTAATTCTACTTTGAATACGCTCGTATCAGTTTAATCAGTTTGTCGCTGTTAGGCTGGTCTGGCCGCAGGTCCAGTGACAGACGCCAATGTTTGACTGCCTCATCTTTCATTGACCTCTCGACGGTGCCGTCCTGATTTTTGCCTTTTAATATGCAGGCAACCCCCAGTCCTCGGTGTGCATCCCAGTCCTTATCATTTATCTCGATGGCCTTATTGTAATTTTCTATTGATTCATCCGCCCGGCCAAGCTGCAGACAGCAATACCCGAGATATTTATATGCGGTGCCGTTATCCGGCTGCATTTTAATAACTGTTGTAAGCAGCTCCTTTGCAGGTTCGTTACTGTTGGTTCTAAGATACGCAGCAGCCAGCGAAGTCATAATTGCCGGGTCGTTGCCGTCCATTTCGAGTGCGCGCTTGTAATATCGCACGGCCTGTTCATAATCCTTCTGCGACTCATAGATGTCACCGAGTACCTTTTGCAGCTCGCTGACATTGGGGTCAATCTGTTCGGCCTTTTTGCCGTAAGCAAGGGCGTTGTTGTAATCCCTGATTTCATAGTAACAGACGGCTGTATTGACATTTGCCTGGAGGTGATTTGGGTTGAGTTCACAGGCTGTGCTGTATGCCTTTATCGCATAAGCGAATTTATTGACAAGCTGGCAAACCCTGCCGAGATTGAAATAATCCTTGAACGACCAGGGGTTCAGCTTTGTTGCCTTTTCATAATAGACGGCGCTTTTATCGTAATCCTTCATGCCCTGGTAAATCTCACCGAGCAGAGAATAGGCCAGCGAAAAACGGTTGTTTATTTCGATGGATTTGTTCAGTTTCTCGGCGGCCTTTTCATTTTCGTTGTTTTCCCTGAGCATAACCGCATCGACGTAGAGGTCAACTGCGCCGATTTTTTGTTTTTCCACACAGCCGGCAGAAAACATCAGGATTATACTTGTCAGGGATGCGCAGAATCCAAAACGGAAATTTGTGCTATTAGACATGGACTTTTGCCTTTCTTTCAGATAGGACATCCTTTTACACTACCATTTGTAAATATTCAGCACAGAAAATTCTTAGTTTGCAGGATTATACCACAACGAACGACGGTGTCAAAAAATTTTACCTATAATATAGTTTTGCTTCCCGTATATCTTCTAAATATTTGACAGAGGCGGAAAAGTATACTATCATACCCTGTCAATCTGGTTAAAATCGGAGATACAGACAAGATAAGACACCGTCTGTATCGTTTTTTTCAGGAAAGGTTTCTGTTTAATGGCAAAAGAAAAAGTGATATTGAAAAATAAGCCGTATGTGCTGATTATCCGTGACGGGTGGGGCTATAATCCAAACCCAGAGGAAGACAAATTTAATACGGTAAAGTGCGCCAACACCCCCGCAAACGACATGTTGATAAGCCAGTATCCCAATTGCCTTATCCACACCAGCGGCGAAGATGTCGGACTTCCGAAAGGGACGATGGGCAACAGCGAAGTGGGACACCAGAATATCGGCGCAGGGAGAATCGTACCGCAGGAATCGGTACGGCTAAGCTATGCCATCAGGGACGGGTCTTTCTTTAAGAACGCAGAATTCCTGAATTTAATCAAGTTTGTGAAAGAACATAACGGCAAAATGCACCTGATGGGCCTTTGCAGCGATATCGGGGTACATTCGCTGCTGGACCATTTGTATGGGCTGCTTGAACTGGCAAAACTAAACGATATAAAAGACGTTTTCATTCACGCATTTACCGATGGGCGTGATTCGCCGCCTGACAGCGGAGCAGGGTACATTGCGGCGATTGAAAAAAAGGCCTCGGAAATAGGAGTCGGCAAAATTGCGACCGTAATGGGCAGATTCTATGCGATGGACCGTGACAGCAGATGGGAACGTGTACAGAAGGCCTACGAATGTATGACCACCGGCAAAGGTCTCAGGGCCGAAAGTGCAGCAAAAGCCATTGCCCAAAGTTATGAAAAAGGCGTGACTGATGAATTCATCGAACCGACCTGCATCGTCAACAACGACAATGAACCGGCAGGAACGGTTAAAAACGGAGACGGTGTGATATTTTTTAATTTTCGCGGCGACAGGCCCCGTGAAATAACGCGGGCGTTTGTGGATATGGATTTCAAGGATTTTCCGCGAATAGCCCATCCGAGCATTTATTATGTCTGTATGACCGAATACGATTCGACTATACCGGCACCGGCGGCCTTTCCAAAACCGCCAAAAATGAAAAACATCCTCGGGGCATACTGGAGTTCGCTTGGCCTGAAACAATTCCGCTGCGCCGAGACGGAAAAATATGCACACGTTACATTCTTTTTCAACGATTATAACCAAAATCCTTTCGAGGGGGAAGACCGGCAAATCGTGCCTTCGCCGCGGGTGCGGACTTATGACTTAAAGCCGGAAATGAGCGCTTACGGTGTTGCCGATGTCGTGATGGAAAGACTTGAGTCGAACGAGTACGATGTGATTGTGGTCAATTTTGCCAATCCTGACATGGTTGGGCATACAGGCATCCTTGCTGCGGCGGTCAAGGCGGCAGAGGCGGTGGATGAATGTGTCGGCAGGATTTTGAATAAAGTCAAAGACATGGGCGGCGGCGCAATAATCACGGCAGACCACGGCAACTTCGAAAGGATGTGGGATTACGAAACGAATCAGCCGCACACTGCACACACCGTCGGCGATGTTCCGCTGATTGTGTTTGACGAACGATACAAAAACAGAAAAATGCGGCAAGGCGGCAGATTAGCCGATGTCGGACCTACTTTGCTCGAGATAATGCACCTGCCCCAGCCCGAAGAAATGACAGGAAAATCGTTGTTTGAAAAATAAAATGGTGGGGTAAAGACCCCACCCTACTTAATGGGAAAAAAACAAAAACCAACTTGTTTTATCATTGCAGGCCCAAACGGTGCAGGAAAGACTACATTTGCATTACGCTATTTGCCGCAGGCAGCAGGTTGCCGCAACTTTGTCAATGCCGACCTTATTGCTTATGGCCTTTCGCCTTTCGACTCGTTACCGGCTCAATATGAAGCAGGCCGTATCTTTCTTCGTGAGGTCTATGCAAATATCGACAAGCGTGTAGATTTCGCTTTTGAGACAACATTAGCAGGCCGCAGTCAAATTAGTCTGTTGAAAAGACTCAGGCAGGATGGCTGGCGAATCGTTTTATTTTTCCTGTGGATTCCTGACGCAAGTTTTTCAAAAAATCGGGTTCGTGAGCGTGTAAAACATGGCGGGCACGACATCCCTGATGATGCAATTTATCGCCGTTTCCCCCGTATAATGCACAATTTGGTAAAAATTTACATTCCTCTTTGTGATAAAGTAAGTTGCTATGATAGTTCAAAACCAAAGCCCGTTCCTGTCTTTGAACAGGACGGCAAAACCCTACGTATTTTCATTCAAGATTTATATGAGAAAATTTTGAGGCAGTCAGATGACTACAAAACGAGCCAGTAAAATGACGATAGAGGCCAGCAGATGTCTTAGAAAAGCCGTGCGGGAAGAGCTAAAGAAAAAAGCATTGCTTGGCCAGTATGTTATTATAAACCGCAACGGCAAGGCCTGCCGCATTTTGGCCAAACAGGCTCTAAAAATTGCCAGAACCAAATGACTTGCTTTGCCATACCTCGGAAGAAAAATAATGGGCCAAATAGTTGTCCTTGACGAAAATATGATAAATATGATAGCGGCTGGCGAGGTGATAGAAAGGCCTGCCAGCGTGGTCAAGGAACTGATGGAAAACAGCATTGATGCCAGATGCAACCGACAGACGAAGAAACGCAACTACTTTTTAGGCAAGGCTTTTGAGATATCTTTAACAAGGTTCTTATGGACGTCTTTAATCCTTTCCAGCAAAGGTGCGATTCTTTCTTCATCCACATCAAATGAATATGCGTGACTAAAAAAATGCCGAAAACTCAAATATTCTTTCAGCATATCTGATGTTGTCCGGGAAATGATTTGATTAGCGACACATATTTCAATCAGGTCAATATGCCAAGATGGTCCCTGCGGGATACTCAGACCTTTGGAGATGACTAATTGTTTAAAAACGTTCTCTATGCCATTGTAAAAATTATGAATTAGAGCAGCCACACCAGCCAGTTCCAGTGAAGATAATTTTTTTAAGGAATCCGGTCTGGGCAAATCTGCAAGAACTCGCTCTATGTTCTCATACTCTGCCTCGATTTTTTCTCTTGTGTTAGCCATAGATTGGAATTCCTTCCCGTTTGATTATCGCATTAAACCTTGTATCCTTCGAGAGGTCGACAAGGTCAACGGGTTTTGACAGGCCAAACATCAGGTCTCCGTAGAACTCGAAGAACCGCCTTGGCTCGATTCCAATCACACCCAAATCGATATCCCTTGCTTCTTTTTGTGGTTCGGTACTGGAGCCGAAGAGGAGAACCTTATGCACGCCGTATCGACGAGCGAGAAGCAATATAACGTCTTTGTCTTTTTTCGTAATCATAAAGTCATCCTTACCCTTGATTTTACCCAAACTGAATCCTTTTGCAACAGCAAAATCCCCTCGACAATTCGACTATGAGACGAGTAAAATGAGACAACTATGGGACAGATAAAGGTACTTGACCAGAATATGATAAATATGATAGCGGCAGGCGAGGTAATCGAAAGGCCTGCCAGCGTGGTCAAGGAACTGCTCGAAAACAGCATCGATGCCGGCGCAACAAGGATAACGGTATCAATTGAAGACGGAGGCCGAAAACTAATATCGGTCGCCGACAACGGCTGCGGAATGGACGCTGAGGATTTGGCAAAGGCATTCGAGCCGCACACCACAAGCAAAATTAAAAATTCTGCCGACCTCCATAGAATATCAACGCTCGGCTTTAGAGGCGAGGCACTGGCAAGTATCGGCTCGGTAGCACAGGTGCGGACTGTAAGCAGAGCAAAAGACACATTGACGGCCAACTGCATCGAAATTGACTGCGGAAATAAAGGAAATGTAAACCCCTGCAGCGCAGATTACGGCACAACCATCGAGATTAGAGACCTGTTTTACAAGCTGCCTGCCCGGCGAAAATTTCTCAAGACCGCCAATACCGAAACAGGACACATTACCGAGGTTTTTATACGAATCGCACTTGCAAATGCCAATTTGGATATGACGCTGTTATCGAACGGGCGGGAAATTTATCGGCTCAGCGGTAAAGATGGTCTTGGCCGGCGAATAGCCGATTTGTTTTCGGCTGAGATTTCGCAGGATTTAATTGAAACCGAAAGCCAGGAGAAAGGCCTGCAAATCCTGGCACTTATAGGCGGCTCGCACACATCCCGCACAAATAATAAATTTCAATATGTATTCCTGAACGGCAGATTCATTCACGACAAATTCATCGCACATGCAATCAAAGAGGCCTACAGAGGCATCATCGAGCCGGACAGGTTTCCTGTAGTGTTTTTGTTTATCAGGCTGCCCTATGAAGATTATGATGTGAACGTACACCCGACAAAAATTGAGGTTCGGTTTTTTAATTCCAACCTGATTCATTCGCAGAT
>JAPLMV010000258.1 GCA_026386835.1 Planctomycetota bacterium
TGGGAGCGAAAAGGTAAAAGCAGTTTTATTCGCGTAAGGAGTATATAGATGGGTCATATAAGTAAAAGGTACAAGAAGGAATTGGAGCAGGTAAGTCAGACGCCTATTAGTCTGGGTGAAGCGGTTGAAAAGGTTAAATCATTTAAGTCAGTAAAATTCGACCAGACGGTAGAATGTGTATTGCATCTGGGTATCGACACCAAGTTGGCCGAGCAGTTGATTCGCGGTTCGATATCATTACCGCACGGTGTTGGTAAGCTGAAAAAAGTAATAGCTTTCTGTGAGGATTCTGATGTTGAGGCCGCCAAGAAGGCCGGTGCCATAGAGGCTGGCTGCGACGAGCTGATAAAAAAGATCACGGATGGGTGGATGGATTTTGATGTTGCGATAGCAGCGCCGAAGGTGATGGTCAAGGCTGGCAAGTTAGGCAGAATATTGGGCCCTCAGGGCAAGATGCCATCTCCGAAAAACGGGACAGTAACGGCAGATGTTGCCTCAGCGGTGGCGGAATTTGCGGCAGGCAAGGTTGAGTTCAAGAACGATGCCGGCGGCAATGTCCATGCGGTGGTTGGTAAGCAGAGCTTTGAGAAAGAAAAGCTGATTGAGAACATCGAGGCATTTCTTGGACATATAAAGAGGATGAAGCCATCAAGTTCGAAGGGAACTTATATAAAGAAGATGTGCATATCAGCAACGATGAGTCCCGGGGTGCTGGTTATCGTTTAGTGTAATTTTTCAGCAGAGGGTTAAACTAAAAGGTTGTAAGGAATTTAACATTAAGGTGAGAATATGAGTAAATACATAAAAGGGTTATTGCAGACAGAGGTGGCAAAAAGGTTTGCCGACGAGAACATCAAGGATTTCCTTGTGGTGAGCATCAAGGGAATAAACGGGGTTGACAATAACCTGATGCGTGGCGAGTTGAAGAAAAAAGGCGTGAGACTTCTGGTTGTGAAAAATTCCCTTGTTAAAAAGGCATTACAAAGCCGTCAGATGGACAAGGCGGTTGATATATTCAGCGGCACGTGCACGATAGCTTACGGCGGTGACAGTATCGTTGATACTGCGAAAGAAGTTGCGGTATGGGGCAAAAAGCTTCCTATTTTGCAGGTTAAAGGCGCTTTCGTGGATGGTTTTGCTTTGGACGCCAAGAGTGCAAAGGGGCTGTCAAAGATGCCGAACAGGGCGGAACTTCAGGGTATGATAGTTATGTTTGCGAAATCGCCTGGCAGCAGATTGGCATCTGCGATTGGCGCACCAGCAGGGATTATCGCCGGCTGCATAAAGACGATTATAGAAAAGGGAGAAAAACAGGCGGCATAAAGTACTCAAACTGACCGGCGGTCAGTTTGAGAGTTCAAAAATTAAAATTAAAAGTACAAAATTGTGGAATCCCGACTTCGTCGGGAAGACTATTTCAGAGGGAAAGAGTAAAGCAAAGAATAATAAAGAGGCTTTTGCGGCTGCCCCGGTGACGGGTTAAAGGGAACGGCGTAGTTTCGGCTACCGCAGGGCAAAGATAAGAACAGGAGTTTTAAAGATGTCTGAAGCAAAGAACTGGGCAAATGAAATTAAAGAAATTGGCGACAAGATTGTGGCACTGACTCTTATGCAGGCCAAAGAGCTTGGTGATTATCTCAAGGAAGTTCATGGTATTGAGCCGGCAGCCGGCGGAGCAATGATGGTAGCAGGTCCTGCGGCAGGTGCCGGTGCCGAGAAACCAGAAGAGAAAACAAGCTTTAACGTGATACTCAAAGCCGCAGGCGAAAAGAAGATACAGGTTATCAAGGAAGTGAGAGCATTGACAGGTTTGGGCCTTAAAGAAGCGAAAGACCTCGTAGAAGGTGCACCAAAGTCGGTGAAAGAAGGACTGAGCAAGCAGGAGGCAGAAACCGCCAAGAATCAGCTTGAGGCAGCCGGTGCAGTTGTTGAATTAACATAAAAAATAGCTGATAGTAAGTAATAGCGGATAGCGGATAGAAAAACAAAGCACTATACGCTATATGTTATACGCTATACGCTGTTTCAAGGAGTGTCAGATGGTTTTAAAAACCGTTCGCAATTTCGGCAAGATTCCGGATGTTTTAGAGATACCCAATCTGGTGGCTATACAGCAAAAGAGTTACGACAGCTTTTTGCAGATGGATGTTGAGCCAACCAAAAGAAAATGTGCTGGATTTGAGGCGTTGTTTCGGGAAATATTTCCCATAGCGAGCTATGACGGCAACATGGTATTGGAGTACATCGGTTATGAGCTG
>JAPLMV010000056.1 GCA_026386835.1 Planctomycetota bacterium
CACTTCCTTCCTTTCCAAAGAGATGAACGGGCATAAACTACACAACCAAGTCTTTCAATTCAATTATAACATCTGCGTCTTTTTCTTAAAAACATCACACCGAGGCCGAGCAGTAAAAGGGTGGCGGGTTCGGGGATGGAGGCAACACGGAACCCGACATCGTCGTACTCGTAGTACGGGTCGTTGTAGAACGGGCGGGCCGATGTGAGGGCGCCGTCGCCGTAGCGGCTGCTGTAGCACCCACCGCGAATGCCACGATAGGAACCGTAAATAAGAGTCTCGTTCCATTCAAAGACATTACCCATCATATCAAAAGTGCCGTTCTGCTCAACTGTGCCATTAGTTATAATATCCCAGGGAGCGCCACTGTTATAATTCGAGTTCACACCGGCAACAGGGGCGGTACTTGTGCCATTGGCATAGAGCGAATAGCCGCTGGCGTTTGGTTTGAAATAAGCAGCTTTATACCATTCATCTTCGGTCGGGATGACATAAGCCGTACCGTAAGTCGATATAGCTGCGGCACGGTCAACTGTAATGCTGCCGTCTGTACCAATCTGATAAACCCCGAGACTCTTATCGCGGCTGGTCAGGTAGTTACAGAACTGGGCTGCTTCATACCAGCTTACCATATTTGTTGGCTGCTGGGCACCGGTGAATTGTGCACTTTGGTTATAAGCCTCGAGTGGATTGCCTGCGGGTACTCCGGCAACGGCTGTAAAAGCGTTCCACTGGGCATTGGTAATCTCGTACTTGCCGATACGGTAATTATAACCTACCGCACCATAGCCGGTAGTACCATCAGTCGTCATGACCTGCGTATCCGGGATATTCTCCGGATTGCCGATGGTTACAAAATCAATGTCGATAATCCCTTGTATGATGTCCGCCGAAGCAATATTAGCTACAGCCATCACACACACAACAACTGCCAAAACTCTTACTTTTCTCATCTTCTTCTCCTTCTAAAAAATTGTTGATATTTTAAGCGCAGGGACTGCGCACATTTGCAAGGGTTTAATAAAAGACCGGCTCTCTCATTTGTTACCATTACTGCTCCTCATCTTTCACCAAGGGATATGCACGATTGGCGATAAAAGTTAGTTTAGAGCATTTAAATTAAAAGTCAAGTTAAATCATGGAAAAAGGCCAAAAGGCGTGTTTTCAGGCTAATAAAGCAGTTTTGCCAAGGAATAAGTCGTCCGCTGCCTTCAGCGGGTCATCCGTTGCCCTCCGCGAGTCATCGGCTGGCTTCAGTGGGTCATCGGCGGGTTCCGTGAGTCATCCACTCCAAGGAGTGATTCATCCGCTGGGCAAAGTGAGTTGTCCGCTGGCTTCCACTGGTCATCAGCGGGTTCAGCGAGTCATCCACCGCCTTCCGTACTGCAATCCTTCAGTTTCTGCCGTAAGGCATCCACCGTAAGGTGTCCTGTGGACTGCGGATTGCTTTTCTGCGCGTTTTTTGATATATGCTATGGGGCATTGATGTGATTGCCTTAAAGAACCTGTTATGGAAAGTGAAAAATTGAAAAAATATGAGCATATCATCTGGGACTGGAACGGCACACTGCTCGACGATGCGAAGATATGTGTGGATATTCTGAATATTATCTTAAAAAGATACGGAAAACCGCCCGTCAGCTATGAGGAATACCGCGATGAATTTGACTTTCCCGTTAAGGATTATTACACACAGCTTGGCTTTGACTTTTCGGTCGAATCGTTCGACGAAATCGCAGGCCGATACCTCAGCGAGTACAACAAAAAACGATTCGAATGCAGGCTGCACGATGGTGCGGCAGATGTCCTGAAATCCTGTGCCAGAAGGGGTATCGCGCAATCGATTCTTTCGGCGTATCAGCAGAATATGCTCGAAGAGATAGTGGATTTCTTCGGCATCCGTCCGTTTTTTGTAAGACTGCTCGGGCTCGAAGACAATTATGCAGGCGGGAAACTTGAGAACGGCAAAAAAATGATAAAGGAACTGGGTATTGAGAATAGACACATACTTCTCATCGGCGACACAATTCACGACTTTGACGTGGCAAATGCAATCGGAACTGACTGCATGCTGATTTCTCACGGACACCACAGCAAAGAAAACTCCGCCGTAAGGCATCCTGTGGACTGTGGAGAATTGTGCGGCGCAAGGATTATCGATTCGATAAAAGACGCGGGAATAATGCCGGAATTTACTGCTGCCTGATAAATAAAAAAACAAAGGTTCCACGGGGGGAAATGTGTTGCAATTTTCGGCTCCGCGGGGTAGAATTTTTGCTATATGAGGCCCGAAGATATGGCTGAGCCGACAGGAAGCAATAGTAAAAGCGGTGAAACCGTTGTCAGCAAAGCAGTTAGCGATTTTGTTAACAGCCTAAGCGATGAGCAGCGGATGCTGGTTGTTCTCAAGTCGCAGTTGTACGATGGCTCATGGGAGCCGATGCTCGACGACCTGCGAAACCGGCTGACAGGCAAGCCGTATGTATTCAAGCTGGCCAACAGAATACATGATGATATCGAGCGAATTGAGCGGATGCAGGCGTTTGAAGCCGAGCATAGCATTGATTTGGCCGACCATGTGGATTTGCGGTAAGGCTGGTTTTTGGGGTACGGAACAAAATTAAAAAGGGTTTTGCTTTCGATCTTTTTGAGAAGGGCTATGAAAATGACAAAGCTGTTGCGGTTAAAATGGGGCGTTTTTGCGGGTCTTTTAGTCTTTGTGTTTTTGTCGGGATGTAGTTCAAAGCAGGGCGTTTCCGACAAGCAGGCCACGGAGAAATCGCCCGAGCAAAAAGCTGCTTCAAAAAACCTTATCTCGACGGAACTGCTTAAGCCCTGCAATCTGAAAATTGTCTGGGAAAACCAGTTGCCGATAAAACCAGATGAGAAGGTGCAGCGAATATCCATCCTCGGCAACAGGATATATGTGCTTTCAGACCGCAATTACATGACTTCACTCAACTGCGAAAAGGGAACGCCGATATTCAGCAGGCCGCTTGCACAGGCTGGTTTTACAATTTCCGGCTGGGAACTCTACAATGACATAATCATTTCAATGATAGGCGGCAAACTGGTTGAACTGAATCCCGACCTCGGCACTGAAATCCGCTCCAGCTATCCGGGATTTTTTGTGGTTTGTCCGGCTGCACGAAATAATCTTTATTACTATCTTGGCAGCACAGATAAACGTGTTCACTGCGTGCGTGCCAATGATAAGGTTAAGATTTTTGAAGCGGCTGCCGACAATGACTCTAAAATTACATCCATTCTTGCGGATAATGATTCCGTTATCTTTGCTACCGATGTGGGCAATGTCATCTGCATCACGCCCGACGGACCAAAGGGGCTTTGGCGATTTAATGCCGCAGGCGGTGTTGTAGAGCCAATGGTAAGGGACGCCAGGCAACTGTTTTTTGCAAGCAGGGACACCAACGTCTATGGAATCGATATAAAAACCGGAAAGCTCGAATGGAAATGCCAGACCGATGCTATCCTTGAAACGGCACCTCGTGTAACAGCAGCGGCGGTTTATCAGAACCTCGGCAGCAAGGGTTTAATGGCGATAGATAAAACAGCCGGTAAAAAAATGTGGCAACTGGCCGAAGGAATCGACCTCCTGACTGAGGCAGCAGGAAAAGCTTATGTAATTACAAATACCGGCACGCTCGTGGTAATCAATAACAAGGACGGCAAACAGTTGTATTCGATAAATGCCGGGGCGGTTTCAAACTGGGCAGCCAATACCGCGGATTCAAAAATTTATATTGCCGATGACAGCGGCAGGATTGCCTGTATACAGCCGATAGCGGATAACCTATTAAAATAAAACTTTTTCAAAAGCGAGTTTCAAATGGAAGTGAAAATTAAAACGGCATTAATAAGTGTTTCAGACAAAACCGGTATTGTGGATTTCGCCAAAGCGCTTAGCGCAATGGGAGTTAAGATAATAAGCACCGGAGGCACAGCCAAAAAGCTGGCCGAAGCAGGCGTAAACGTTGTCAGCATCGATTCGGTTACCGGCTTTCCTGAAATGATGGACGGCAGGGTAAAAACACTCCATCCGAAAATTCACGGCGCACTATTGGGACTTCGCGACAAAAAAGAGCATGTTGCCGCAATGAAAAAACACAACATCGAGCCAATCGATCTGGTCTGCGTAAATCTTTATCCCTTTGAAGCAACGATAGCAAAGCCCGGCTGCACGCTCGAAGAGGCAATTGAAAATATCGATATTGGCGGCCCAAGCATGATTCGCTCGGCGGCCAAGAACAATAAATTCGTAACGGTCGTAACTGATGCCAGCCAGTATAAGCAGGTTATCGATGAAATGAAATCCAACAACTGCGCCGTCAGCGAAAAGACGCGAAGCGATTTTGCCAGAATTGCTTTCGGGCTAACGGCTTCTTATGACGCCGCTATCGCAAAGTACCTTAACGGCAAGGCCTCCGTGGAATATCCGGAAATAGTTACAATCGCCGTTAAGAAACAGGCCTCGCTGCGATACGGCGAAAATCCCCATCAAACAGCCGGCTTTTATAAACTGCCCGCAACCGGCGAAACCTCCATCAGCAGCGCAGCACTATTAAAAGGCGGCACCGAAATAAGCTTCAATAACCTGATGGATACCAACGCAGCCTTTGAGCTTGTCAAGGAATTCGACGAGCCGGCTGCGGTAATAGTAAAACACATGAACCCCTGCGGCTGTGCCGTCGACAAGGATATTCGCCAGGCATACCGAAAGGCGTATGAATGCGATGTTACAAGTGCGTTCGGCGGAATAGTCGCGCTCAATAGAAAAATCGACGTCGAAATGGCAAAAACGATTATGGAATCGTACAGCCTGTTCGGCAAGGCACGCGGA
>JAPLMV010000148.1 GCA_026386835.1 Planctomycetota bacterium
AGCCGCAAAATATCTGACCCGTATTTATTTATTTCATCCTGCGCATTAACATAATTGCCGAGCGATTTGGATTGTTTTATACCCTTTTCATCGACGGTAAAACCGTGCGTTAAAACGCTCTTAAACGGTGCCGTTCCCGTAAAACCAAGCGCCGGCAGCAACGACAACTGGAACCACCCTCGGTGCTGGTCAGAGCCTTCCAGATACAAATCGACCGGCACGGGCAGGCCCGCTTTTTTTATCACGCTGTACCAGCTGCACCCTGATTCGAACCACACATCGAAAATATTCTCTTCCTTTTTGAGGTCGTCGAAACTAAATCCTATCGGCAGTTCGAAATCGTCGCCTAAAAGCTGACGCGGCGAATCGATAAACCAACTGTCCGAACCCTTTTGTGCAATGTGTCTTGATACTGCCAGCACGGATTTTTTTGTAAGCAGGGCCTGGCCCTGAGAATTCACAAACACCGGTATCGGCAGTCCCCAGCTTCGCTGCCTGCTGACGCACCAGTCGGGCCGCGATTCGAGCATGCCTGTAATCCGCTTTTGTCCCCAGGCGGGAATCCAGTTTACATTTTTCACACTTTCGAGTGCCAAATCGCGCAAATTTTTGTCAAGGCCGGGTATGTCCCTGTCAACGCTGATGAACCACTGCTCAGTTGCCCTGAATATCCCCGGCATCTTGCTTCGCCAGCAATGCGGGTAACTATGAGTGATTTTCTTCTGAGCAAAAAGCAGTCCCATTTCGTCAAGCCGCTTGTTTACAATCGGGTCAACTTCGAGAACGCTTTTGCCTTTCAGCCAGTCCGGCACTGTATTGTCATATTTGCCGTAATCATCGACCGGCGAATAAACCGCCAGTCCCGACTCCATACCAGACATATAGTCCTCAATGCCGTGCCCCGGTGCGATGTGGACAAGTCCCGTGCCGTCCTCGGTCGTAACATAGTCTGCGCCGATTACCATATATGCGTCTTTATCGGTCGGGTTATTTTCCACAAACGGATGGCAATACCGCAGCCCTTCAAGCTGGCTTCCTTTAACGGACTTTCCGCTGACGGCGTATTGCCCATTTTCGAGACAGCCTGCCGCAACCGCCGCTTCGAGCCGTGCCTGTGCCAGTATCGACACAAACTGACAATCGCCGATTTTGTAGCTTACCGACATATAGTCCAGCTTTGGATTTACCGCCACAGCTAAGTTTGCTGCTAATGTCCAGGGCGTGGTCGTCCAAATCATAAAGCAGACCTTTGAATTTTTGCCCTGTTCCTGGTCGATAAGACCCAGTTCCACTAACCGACCGATGGACTCCTTTGCGACAGGGAAATTGACGAAGATGCTCGGTGAGGAAATGTCCTTGTATTCGAGTTCCGCCTCGGCAAGGGCGGTCTGACATCCGACAGACCAGTGAATCGGCTTCAACTGCTTGTGGACAAGCCCCTTATCGACAAGTTCCGCAAATACCTCTAAAATCCCCGCTTCATATTGCGGCTTAAACGTCAGGTAGGGATTTTCGAAATCGCCGAATATGCCGAGGTCCTGAAATTGTTTGCTTTGCAGTTTTACATATTTGCCGGCGTACTTCATGCAGTCTTTGCGAATTTCGGGTCTGCTCATCTGCCGCACTTTATCGCCGAGTTCGGTTACGACCTTTGCCTCGATGGGCAGGCCGTGGCAATCCCAGCCCGGCACATAAGGCGCATCAAAGCCGCTCATCGTCTTGTATTTTACGACAAAGTCTTTAAGCACCTTGTTGATAACGTGGCCCATGTGAATATCACCGTTTGCGTAGGGCGGGCCGTCATGAAGTATATAGAGGGGTTTGCCTTTTTGTGCCTCTCTGATTTTTCCGTAGATATTTTTCTTTGCCCAGTCTTTGCGCATTTTGGGCTCGCGCTGTACGAGGTCAGCTTTCATCGCAAAGCCGGTTTTCGGCAGGTTCAATGTGTCACGATAACCTTTATTCTTATCTTCCGACATCTCAAAAATCCTTATAATCAATATCAAAAGTAAAACTGAATTATTTTACTCTTAACTCCGCAATTTTTATATTTTATTTTTAATTTTTTATTTAACTACATATAATACCCCTCATGTTCAAGGATAAAAAAGTTGTTGTTGTAATGCCGGCCTATAATGCTGCACAGACCTTGTGCAGGACTTACAATGAGGTTATGGCGCAGGAAATCGTTGACCTGGTGATTGTCGTTGACGATGCCAGCCACGACGAGACTACCGCTATTGCCGCAAAACTCCCGCATACAGTAGTCCATACCCATGCGAACAATCTCGGCTACGGCGCCAATCAGAAAACATGTTATAAGCTGGCGATGGAGAATAAAGCCGACATCGTCATTATGGTTCATCCTGATTATCAATATACGCCCCAGTTGATACCTGCGATGGCCTCGATGATAGGAAACGGCCTGTATCACTGCGTACTTGGTTCGCGAATTCTGGGCGGCTATGCCCTCAAAGGCGAAATGCCGCTTTGGAAATATGTCTCCAACAGATTTCTTACCCTGGCCGAGAATATTATGACAGGCGCAAAACTCTCCGAATACCATACCGGCTATCGTGCATTCTCCAGAGAGCTTATCGCCAAGCTGCCGCTTGAACAAAATTCCGATGACTTTGTATTTGATAACCAGATGCTTGTCCAGATTCTGTGGTATGGTTATCAGATAGCCGAGGTCAGTTGTCCCACAAAATATTTTCGGGAGGCATCCTCAATCAACTTTCGTAGAAGCATCAAGTATGGTCTTGGCTGCCTTGGTACCGCATTGTTGTATCGCCTGGCAAAAATGAAATTGATTAAGTCGAAATTGTTTCCTGCCTGATGGATCAAACACAAAATAATAGATATGTCTTTCTGGTTTATGCCGGCTTGGTTATTGCCACCTTTATTGCTTTTGAACCTTTACGTCATAACGGCTTTGTAAACTACGATGATTATGATTACGTGACCGACAATTCACAGGTAACAGGGGGAATAACCGGCAAATCAATTTTGCGGGCTTTTACCACCCCGCACGTTGGAAACTGGCTTCCTCTGACATGGCTTTCTTTCATGCTTGATTATCAGTTGTTCGGTTTAAATCCGAGTTGGATGCATTTTGTAAATTTGCTTCTGCATGTTGCCAATACACTGCTTTTATTCACGATTCTAACAAAAATAACCGGTGCACTCTGGCCAAGTGCATTTGTTGCTGCCGCCTTTGCTCTCCATCCGATGCATGTCGAATCAGTTGCATGGATTACGGAACGCAAGGATGTGCTGAGCACCTTGTTCTATATGCTTACATTGACTGCTTATGCAGGATATGTCAGACGCCATAATCTGTTCCGCTATCTGTTGACGATTCTGCTGTTTGCACTCGGCCTTTTGGCCAAACCCATGCTAGTTACTTTGCCGTTTGTGCTTCTGCTTCTCGACTACTGGCCGCTGAAAAGATTTTCGATTGCCGACAGCCGATTGCCGATTGAAAAGAATCCAAAATCCAAAATCCAAAATCTAAAATTCGCAAAATCCTTTGGGCGTCTTATTATCGAAAAAATTCCCCTCTTTGCTCTTGCTGTCGTCTCAGGCGTAATCACATTCCTTGTCCAGCGAAGCAGCGGTGCCGTGCCCGATGTCAACATCCTTCCTTTGCAAAGCAGAGTTGCCAACGCTTTTTTATCTTATGCAACATATATAAGCAAGATGTTCTGGCCGCAAAACCTCACGGCATTTTATCCTCTTGATGCCGACAGCATTCAGTTCTGGCGATTTGCGCTTTGTGTTTTGTTACTGCTTGCCATATCCATCTTTGTAATCAGTTTTGGCCGAAGACAAAGATATTTGCCGGTGGGCTGGTTCTGGTTTGTCGGAACACTTATCCCCGTTATAGGCTTGATTCAGAGTGGTGCACAGGCTTTGGCTGAACGTTACACTTATATTCCCTATATAGGCCTTTTCATAATGATTGCCTGGGGAGTTGCCGAGCTTTCGGCAGGATGGCGGTACAGAAAAATAATACTTGCAGCGGCCTCATGCATAGTACTTGCAATAATATTGACCTGTACAAGACAGCAGGTGCGTTATTGGAAAAACAGCTTTACTCTAAGTGAACATGCTATTGAGGTAACTAAAAATTGTTCAGTTATGCACGTTAATCTGGCTGTGGCGTTATCGGAACAGGGGCGGCTTGAGGATGCTGCTATTCATCTTAAAGAGGCATTACGGGCTAAGCCTAAATATTTTTATGCCCGGTTTAATCTTGGTTTAGTGTGTCTAAAGCAGGGTAATTTCAATGAAGCAATTTCAAATTTAACCCAGGCCGATATACTCAAGCATAATGAGCCGCAACTATACTACTATTTGGCCATTGCCTATGATCACCTCGGTAAATCTGAATTAGCAATACAAAATTATACTCGCGCCATTAAAATTAAATCCGATTACCCTGAAGCTTATAATGGTATTGGCAAGATGTTTCTAATGCAGGGAAAGTTTGATAAAGCTGCCGAGAATTTTGAGGAAGTTTTGCGTATCAGAAATGATTGGCCTGATACGTACGAAAATTTAGCTCTTGCATATAGCCAGTTGAATAAATATGGGCTTGCTGTTGCCAATTGGAAAAATGGGTTAAAATTAGACCCGAATTCTGCTGATACTTTTAACAATTTGGCCTGGATTCTTGCCGTTGCCGAAGATGCAAAAATAAACAATCCTGCCCAAGCGATTGGCTATGCCCAAAGGGCTTGTGAACTGACAAAATTTAATGACCCAGGTTTCCTTGACACTCTGGCAGTCTCTTATGCCGCCGCGGGAAAATTTTCCGTTGCGGTGGAAACCGCCCAAAAAGCAATGGATAAAGCCAATTTAGCAGGTAAAAAAGATTTGGCAGAAGAAATTTCAGCTCGGCTTAAGTTATACCAGGCAGGTCAGCCTTACATTGAGTCAGCCGCTAAAACTCCTATAAGCGCCCGACAGTCAGACTCAAATGCCGCACCGTAATTCGTATGTCGCACATCGGTAAGCGATATACAACATACGAGCGACGAGTCCAGAGCGACGAGCGACGAACTTATTGCCTTGACAGAATCGCCCCCGCGAAATAAAGTTACCCCTGATGGCAAAGAAGCTTTATATAATCGATGGTCACGCTCACATCTACGCTGCCTTTTTCGCCCCGATGCGTCAGCAGTTGACCAGCCCCTCAGGCGAACCGACCAAAGCGACCTATATCTTCACTACCGCAATCCTCGGCCTGATACAAAGCCAAAAGCCCGACATGCTGGCCGTCGCAATGGACAGCAAGACCCCGAGTTTCCGTACCAAAATCGACCCCCAATACAAGGCGCACCGCCCACCGATGCCCGATGATATGCCCGTCCAGATAAACCGCATCGAAAAGATTCTCGAAGCGATGAATATCCAAATGCTGCGGGTCGATGGCTTCGAAGCCGATGACGTAATCGGGACGCTCGCCAAAAAAGCAGCGGCAAATGGCTATGACGTTTTTATCTGTTCAAAAGATAAAGACATGCTTCAACTCCTCAATGGCCACATCAGCACCTACGACCTCAAAACTGCCGAATCCACCACTGCCGATTCGATGTTCTCCGAAACGAAGGTAACGCCCGCACAGTTCATCGAGGTACTTGCCCTGCAGGGTGACAAGGCCGACAATGTCCCCGGCATACCTGATGTCGGACCCAAAACCGCACTCGAATGGATTCAAAAGTACGGCTCCATCGAAAACATCTACAAACACGCCGACGAAATAACAGGCAAACGCGGCGACAACCTTCGAAGCTCAAAAGAACAGGTAATGCTCAGCCGAAAGCTCGTAACAATAGATTGCGACACACCATTTAAGATTGACTACGAGGCATTGGCACTCAAAGAGCCGAATAAGGAAAAACTTACCGCAATTTTTAATTAACTCGGTTTCCATCGGCTGCTGACGCAATTGGGCTTAGGCACAACTGCATCCGAAACTCATCCGGCCGCCGTTTCTTCGATGCCGGTACCCAAACTCTGTGAGTTCGATTCGGCTAAAACCGTCGCACACGATTATCAGCTCATCGATACGCAGGAAAAATTCGAAGCGTTCCTTACGGAACTGAAAAAACAAAAGCTTTTTGCCGTCGATACCGAAACCACCTCACTCGATGCCATGCGTGCTGAGCTTGTGGGCATCAGTTTTTCCTGGCAGGAGCATAAGGCGTATTACCTTGCCATAAAATCGGCTCTCGGCGCAAAGCATCTTGATGCAAATATGGTTCAGCAGAAGCTT
>JAPLMV010000211.1 GCA_026386835.1 Planctomycetota bacterium
AAGTTTATCCTCAATGGTCAGGCAATGCTATCCGGCATTTTACCGGAGACTTGAAATCGGTTTCTTTAACTGCCTAATATGCCCCCCTTGGCACGTAATGTCAAAAACAAATTGACAAATCGGCTGGTATTCCTACTATAGGCTGATGAATTACATTCAGTAAGGAATTTTAGGTGGCAAGTCACAACCTGGCACATATCAAAATAGACGATTTGGAAATCATCGGCTATTCAATGGCGGGCGAAGAAACCGTTATTGCAATGCCTCAGCTTGATGTCTGCTTCGATATCGGCAAGGCGCCGGACCAGGTTATTTCCATAAACAACGTGCTGCTAACTCACGGCCACATGGATCACTCCGCCGGCATAGCATATTATCTGTCGCATCGGAATTTTTGCGGGCAGTCGCCGGGCACTATTTTTGCGCCGGAGAATCTGCTTGAGCCGATGAGGCAAATAATCGACGCATGGGGAAGACTCGACGGCAACCAAATCCCCGCCAACCTTGTCGGCGTAAAAGCGGGCGACGAATGCCAAATAAAGCCGAATTTGTTTACGAGGGTCTTTCCCACAAAACACAGCAGGGGCTCGGTAGGCTTCACGGTTTTGGAAAAGCGAAAAAAGATTAAGCCTGAATACGCAAAACTGACAGGCCCGCAGATAGTCGAGTTGAAAAAGCAAAAAATTGCGATTGATGACCCGCTTGAAATTCCGATTGTAACATATCTCGGCGACACGCAGTACGTTGATTTTTCGCAGTTGAAGTACATAGCCCAGAGCAAAATTTTAATTGCTGAGTGCACGTTCTATATGGATGAACACGCCGAAAGAGCCGAGGCAGGCAGGCATATGCATATCAATGAATTCGGCGAACTGATTGAAAAAATGCAAAATGAACATATCGTTGTTACGCACACCACGCAAAGGACGCCTCTGTATGAAGTCCGCAAAAAATTAAAAGAGGTTCTTTCGCCAGAAAAATACAGCAGGGTTATACTGCTTATGGACAAATGCCGACAGCGGGACGCATAGAAATTTAATCCGCCGTTGGATTTCGTGCTCTCGTGGCAAAATATTTTGGTTCATCCGGTTAATGCATAGGCGGGGTAGAGCGAAATAGTCGCAAGTCGCGGTTCGACTGAATTCGCCGAAGTCTGGTCGTTAGTCGGTTAGATTTTCTACCGCTCACTTACGTTCGCGGCTCTGTGACCCACGCAATAAATTGCGTGGCTAACTGATAAGGATTTGAAGAGTGTTTTATGGACACCGAGGCAGGCAGGCTTCAGTGCTAAAGATACCACTTGCACCCAAAAAATCCACCTACAAACGGCAGGTGCAGGTGTAATAAAATCATTGTGGGATTGGTGTTTCAAATCGGCTGGGGATTGAGTATAATGCCGCTTTAATTTTGAATTCAGTTTTTTTGGGTTGATTTTATGGCACTGCCGATAGTAGCAATAATTGGTCGTCCTAACGTTGGCAAAAGCAGTTTATTGAACGCTTTGGCGGGCGAGATGATAAGTATAGTTGAGCCGACAGCGGGGGTTACTCGCGACCGCGTCAGCACCATTATCGAATGGAACGGCTCTTACTTCGAGCTTATCGATACCGGCGGATACGGAATCGTCGATATCGACCAGTTGAGCAGTCACATCGAGCAGCAAATCCATAAGGCAATTGAATCGGCAAATTTAATTCTGTTCGTGGTCGATATACGCGACGGGATTGTGCCGCTGGATAAGACGATTGCGCAGCTTCTTCGAAAGCAGAATCTTAATGTAATCGGCGTTGCGAACAAGGCAGATGTTGTCGGTCTGTTTCCTTCAGCGGGGGAATTTTCGCGGCTGGGCTTCGGGGAGTTTCTGTGCGTATCGGCAGCGAACAATATAAATAAAAGTGATCTGCTGGACAGAATTTTTGAAAAGCTAAAGAACTTTGATTCCACAAAGCCGCCCGAGCCGATAATGAAAATTGCGATAGTTGGCAAGCGAAACGCGGGAAAAAGCACAATGGTAAATGCGATGGTCGGCGACGAGCGTGTAATAGTCAGCGAAATACCCGGGACCACAAGGGACGCTGTCGATGTACGGTTTGAGAAGGACGGCAGGACCATCGTCGTTATTGATACGGCGGGGGTGCGCAAGAAAAGCAAGCTGTCGGGCAGCATTGAATTTTACAGTCTCGTGCGTGCGATGCGATCAATCAGCAGGGCAGATGTGGTGCTGTTTCTGATTGATGCGACCGAGCCGATTTCGCAGGTGGATAAGAAGCTGGCAAAATTCATCACCGAGGAATACAAAAGCTGCATATTAGTCATCAATAAATGGGACCTCGCCAAAGACAGGGCGGTTGGTCGTGATTACGAGGAATATCTGACGAAGATGCTGCCGGGACTAAGGTATGCGCCGATGGCATTTACGACGGCAACGCAGGCAAGAAACGTCGAGAGAGTTTTGAATCTGTCGATAGAGATATTCAAGCAGACAACGATGTCGATACCGACGCCGAAACTAAACGACGCCTTAGAGTCGATAAAGACATTGCGAACCGTTTCGGCAAAGCACAAAGCGGCTTTACCGAACATTTATTATGCCACGCAGGTTGCGGCAAATCCTGTTACGATACTTATGTTTGTAAATAATACGGAGCTGTTCGATGATAATTACAGGAGGTTTATCGTCGGGAAACTGCGTGAGCTGCTGCCGACCTCGGAGGTGCCGATAAGACTATTGACACGGTCGCACAGGAGCACGGAATAGAAAGAAGTTCAAAATTAAAAGTGCAAAGTTCAAAATTGCGGTACTTAGGACTCCTTACGGAGAATGAAAGACTGAATTTATTTTGCTGGGGCGTATTTCAATTCTTTTCCGGGGCCGTTTTTCAAGAAACTGGCGGCCTTTCTCATTGATTCAAAGAATATGATTGTTACCAATAGCAGCATTACCACCGAAAGAATAGCATTGAGATTGCCATTAAAGGTGTGTTTTGGCAGGTAATTACTAAATATGTTTTCGATACCGGCAACAAAGGTGGTAACGAGCATAAAGAGGGCCGGCAGGAAAGTTATCAGTGCGTAATGCCATTTGCCTGAGTGTTTAAGTATG
>JAPLMV010000303.1 GCA_026386835.1 Planctomycetota bacterium
GTTTTGGTGCAGGTAGGTCCCTGCGCTGAAAGTACCCTGACTATTGTAAGTACAGGCAGATAAAGTGTTTGAATCGTTGACGGAAAAATTCAGTTCAGTTTTCAAGTCGCTATCAGGCAGAGGCAGAATCACCGAAGCCAACGTCTCTGACGCCCTGCGCGATGTCCGCAAGGCACTGCTCGAAGCAGACGTTAACTACAATGTAGCCAAGCAGTTCTGTAAAGACGTTACGCAGGCCTCTGTCGGCGCCGAGGTAATAAAAAGTCTGCATCCCAGCCAGGTCTTTGTCAAAATCGTCCACGATGAGCTGACCCGCCTGATGGGCCCTGTCGATACCAATATCTACTATGTTTCACCGGGGCCTACCATTATTATGCTTGCCGGCCTACAGGGTTGCGGCAAGACCACTACCGCCGCAAAGCTTGGCAATTACCTTGTTGCAAAGGGCAAAAAGCCGCTTTTGGTCGCTGACGACCTCCAAAGACCCGCAGCCATAGACCAGCTAAAAATCCTCGGAGAGCAGACAAATATACCTGTCTATAGTGAAGACAGCAAAAACGCAGTCAGCGTCGCTAAAAATGCCGTAGCCCACGCCCGGCAAAATGGTTTCGATGTCGTCGTACTCGATACAGCAGGCCGGCTTCATATAGACCAGGAAATGATGTCGGAAATCGCAAATGTCGCAAAGGCGGTTACTCCGCATCAGATTTATCTTGTCTGCGATTCGATGACAGGTCAGGATGCAGTCAATTCCGCAAAAGAATTCAACGACCGTCTCGAACTCGACGGCGTAATACTTACCAAACTCGACGGCGATGCCCGCGGCGGTGCAGCACTGAGCGTAAAAGCCGTTACTGGAAAACCCATAAAATTCATCGGCGTCGGCGAAAAGTTGGACAAGCTCGAGGAATTCCACCCCGACCGCATGGCCGGCAGAATTCTCGGCATGGGCGATGTCGTAACACTGGTCGAAAAAGCCCAGGAGCAGTTCAATGCCGAAGAATCCGCCAAGCTCCAGCAGAAAATGGCCAAAGGCAGCTTTAACTTCGATGATTTCCTTCAGCAGATGCAGGCCGTAAAAAAAATGGGCGGCATGAAGGATATGCTCAAAATGATGCCTGGCATAGGCAGCCAGCTCGACGAACTCGATATGGACGACAATGCAATCGGCAAAATGGAAGGCCTTGTCCATTCGATGACTAAGCAGGAACGGCAGGACCCGGATATCATAGATTCATCGAGGCGAAGAAGAATCGCCGCCGGTGCCGGCGCAGAGGTCAACGATGTTGCAGGCCTGGTCAAAACCTTTATGAGAAGCCGCGACATGATGAAAGCCATGTCCGGCGGAAGATTCGGCGGACTAAAAGCACTGCTTTCCGGAGGATTCAGTCTCGATGCGATTGGCGCCGCTATGTCAGGCGGTAAAAAAATCAAGCAGCGGTCGAGAAGAAAACAAATAATTAAACGAAGAGGGAAAATACAACGACGATGAAACCAAAAATCTCGATTGACGAATACATCCAAAAGCTGACTCGTTTTGCCGGCAGCGATTACGGCAAACTTGTCAGAAGCCAGTTTCAGGACAATGAAGGAAACAGCGAACTGGCAATGCTCGTTGCGCCAAGTATCGAGGAGCTCGAGCAGTTAAAAAAAGCGGTGGCGATTATGACTCCTTCCGAAAAGGAAAACGCTGCCAACCTCACGGATGAGCAGGTTCAGAAAATCTCCTCCGATGCGCAGGTTGACCCTGCGAATCTGGCGATTTTTATAAATGGTTATACTTTGCATTGTAAACGTGTTTCGTGATTTGCGATGTGCAAAATCATGGAAATTTATTATAAAGCTTAGTGAAAGGAAAAGTTTATGTCAGTGAAGTTAAGAATGACCCGAATGGGCAGGCGGCATCGTCCGTTTTTCAGAATCAATGCTATCGACTCCCGCACGCCCCGTGATGGCAGAATAATCGAAAATCTCGGCCATTACGACCCCATCGAAAAAGACCAGGCCAAGCAGTTGGTTTTAAAACTTGACCGTGTAAAATATTGGCTCGAAAAAGGCGCTATACCCTCTGATACCGTGGCGGAGATTTTGTCTAAACAGGGTATCAAGACTGAATACCTCAAGGACAGAACCGCACGCAGAGCAAAGGCACTGGCGATTGCCCGCAAAAAAAGCGTGCCGTTTACAAAAGGCGAAAGGGCCGCCCTTGCTGCAAAGAAAGCCGAAGAACAGGCCGCACTGGCAGAAGGAGCCGCGGCGCCACCCTCTGTGGATAAAAAATAAATCGTCATGAGAATTGATTGCCTGACGCTTTTTCCGGAAATGTTCCAGTCGCCTCTGAGCCATTCGATATTAAAAAGGGCTCAGGATGCCGGCATTGTCGATATTGTTTTAACCAATATTAGGGACTTTGCCCCCGACAGCCACAAAAAGGTCGATGATAAACCTTATGGCGGCGGACCCGGTATGGTTATGATGCCGGGACCTATTTTCGACTGCGTCGAATATGTTCAAAAACTCTTGCCCGAAAAAGGTCGGCTTATTCTGCTCACCCCGCAGGGACAGAAATTCGACCAGCCAAAGGCCGCCTCACTTAGCAGCGAAAACCGGCTTATTCTTATATCAGGAAGATACGAGGGCTTCGATGAGCGAATCCGTGTAGGCCTTGGCGCTGAGCAAATCTCAATAGGCGACTTTGTCCTCAGCGGCGGAGAACTGGCGGCTATGGTGATAATCGATGCCGTCGTAAGACTCCTTGCCGGTGCCCTGGGCGATGAGAACTCCGCCAGGGACGAATCTTTCAGCGAAGGTCTGCTCGAATATCCGCAGTACACAAGGCCGGAAGTTTTTCGTGATATGAAGGTGCCGGATGTCCTTTTGAGCGGCAACCACGCCAAAATTGCTCAGTGGCGGCGTCAGCAGGCGCTCGAAAGAACGAAAAAATGGCGTCCGGACCTGCAAAAAAACGATAACTTGTGAAAAAAAGTCCTTGTTTTCAGAATAAAGTTTAGTTATACTTTTGAGTTCTCTGTAAAAAGCCGCCCTGTGCAGCGGCTATGATTGGCTTCCGTAACTTCGCGGAAGTCCATGTAACATTAGTGAGCGATAGGAGATATATCGGTGAAAACTGAAATTTTGAATGCTGTTGAAAGTAAATGCCTGAGAAAAAATATGCCGCATTTTGAAATCGGCGATATCGTTGACGTCCACTGCAAAATCAAAGAGGGCGACAAAGAGCGTATTCAGATATTCACCGGTACCGTTATCGCCCGCAGAGGTAAAGGTATCAGCGAAACCTTCACTGTCCGCCGCGTTGTGGATGAAGAGGGCGTCGAACGTGTTTTCCCGATACATTCTCCCAATATCGTTGATGTCAAGCCGGTTCGAAGTGGTAAAACAAGACGCGCAAAACTTTACTTCCTCCGCGAACGCACCGGCAAGTCCATCAAGCTTGCCCATCGCCACAGCGAACATACCGTAGCGAGCTAAGAAAAGCGTTTGGCGTACAGGGACGCATTAAAAATCGCAAATGGCATTGTTTGGCTGGATATTCAATAGAAAAAGACTCCTGGCCGACAGGGAACTGCTTGGCCGGTGGGGCGAGAGATTGTGTGCAAAATTTCTCCGCAAAAAAGGGCTAAAAAAACTCACCAATAATTTTTCCTGCAGGACGGGCGAAATCGACCTTGTTATGGTCGATACCGACGGCTCTATCGTTTTTGTCGAGGTAAAGACCCGTGCTGATGAAACCTTCGAGCCGGTCGAATCCGTCATCACACCCGCAAAAAAAGCAAAATTATCCAGAACAGCCGATTTTTTTCTTGCCGCTCAAAAAATTCAGGATAGACCATGCCGCTTTGATTTTGTTACAATAGTTCTCGGTCGAAAAGGCCCGGTGCAAATAAGGCATTACCCTAATGCCTTTGTGCCGTAACATTTTTTATTTTTTTATGATTGATACACATTGCCATTTAACATTTGCCCCGCTATTTGGCCAAGTTGATGCTGTTTTAGCCCGAAGCGTCGATGCCGGCGTTACCGGCTGGATAACCGTAGGCACCGACCCGCAGGATAACCCGAAGGTAATCGAGCTTATAGACAAATTCGATAAATTGTATGCTGCCGTCGGAATACATCCTCATTATGCCAAAAACGTAACCGCCAACACATTAAAAGACCTTGAAAAACTTGCCCGGCATCTAAAGGTACTTGCAATCGGCGAGACGGGTCTGGATTTTCATTACGATTTTTCAAAACCGCAGGACCAGATACGCCTTTTCGCACAGCATTTGAAAATCGCGGCCGAATTGAATATGCCGATTATAGTGCATTCCCGCCAGGCATTCGATGAAACGCTGGATGTGCTGGCCCAGTTCGGCAGAGATGTTAAAAGAATAGTCTTTCATTGTTTCAATTACTCCCCCGA
>JAPLMV010000313.1 GCA_026386835.1 Planctomycetota bacterium
TTAAAATTAAAAACTAATGGGCGTGAATAGATAAAAATGTGAGATGAAGACCCCATCCCGCAAAACTGGATTCCCGCTCCCTAAGGGATAAATTTTGCGGGAATGACAAAAAGGAAGGTTAAAAATGTCCTTATTAGTAACAGGTTCGATAGGAATTGATACGGTTAAGACGCCTTACGGTGTGAGCGAGAATTGTTTAGGCGGGTCGGCGGTATATTTCAGCATGGCGGCGAGTTTCTTTTCGCCGGTAAGATTCATCGGGGTCGTAGGGGCGGACTGCCCGTTCGATTTGACTAACGTGTTTGCGGGCAGGGACATTGATTTGCGCGGCTTAGAGGTGCGGCAGAGGAGCAGGACATTTCGCTGGAAGGGTTCGTATCACGACAGTATGAATCAGGCGATAACAGACAAGGTTGAGCTGAACGTACTTTCGGAAACTCCGCCGACAGTGCCGGATGTGTACAAGGACAGCAAGTTTGTTTTCCTTGCTAATACGGCTCCGGCTTTGCAGCATAAACTGCTCGAGCAAATTGAGGCGCCTCTTTTTGTGGCGGCGGATACGATGGACTGCTGGATTAACGGCTGTCTCGACGACTTGAAGAAACTGTTGAAGAAAATCAACTGCCTGATAATCAATGAGGACGAGGCAAAGGCGCTGGCCAACGAGCACAATGTAATAGCGGCAGGCGAGAAGATTATGGATATGGGGACACGAGTCGTGATAATCAAGAAAGGGGCATCTGGTTCGGTGATGCTGGAAAAAAGCGGCGACAGATTTTTGCTGCCCGCGTTTCCATCAACGGTGGTGATAGACCCGACAGGCGCCGGCGACAGCTTCGCAGGTGCATTGATGGGCTATATTGCAAAGGCAGGAAAAGCGGATTTTGAATCATTAAAAACGGCTATTGCATACGGTACGGTGGTTGCGTCTTTTGCGATTGCCGATTTTTCTTTGCTCGGTTTATCATCCATAAGCAGAGCGGATATCGACAAGAGGTTTGGGACGCTGCGGAAAATGACAAACTTTTAGGTAAATGAGCCGTTGGCTGAATATTAAATGCGGGTATTTGTAGCGATAGATATTGATGGCAAGACAAGGGCGGCGCTGGGCAGCCTGGAGTCTGATATTGAAGGCCTTGCAAAAGAAGCGGGCGTCAGGAAAGGCGACGTTAAATGGGTCAGGCCGGAGGCGATACATCTGACGCTGAAATTTATCGGCGAGGTTGAGGATAAAAGCGTTGCCGAAATCTGCAATATAGTTAAAAATGTCGCCTGTAGTTGCAAGGGTTTTGAAATTGATATAGAGTCGGTCGGTTATTTCGGCGGCAGAAGCGCTACGGTGCTGTGGGTCGGCACGGGACAGGGAAGCGATGAACTAAGACGGCTGCAGAAAGACCTCGATGGGCAGCTTGCACAGGCGGGCTGGCCGATGGAGACAAGGGAATTTGCAGGCCACCTGACGCTTTGCAGGATAAGAAATTCAAAGGCAGGAGAGAAGCTGGCGAAAATCAGTCAGCAGTACAAGGATTTTAAGCTCGGCGTTATATCGGCTGATTCGATTACGGTTTATCAAAGCGAGTTGAAACCCGAGGGGCCGGTTTATACGGTGCTCGGAGATTATAAGTTAGGCTGAAAAGGAAAAGTTTGAATACAGGATTTAGTTTTTGGAGAAAGTAAAAGATGTCAAAAGTAAAACCACCAAAACAGGAGTCGAAGGCGACCAGCAAAGAAACCGCTCTGCAAAATGTTATCGCACAGATAGAAAAGCAGTACGGCCATGGCGCTATTATGCAGATGGACGAGCACAGTTATGCGAAAATCGAAGGCATACCGACCGGCTCATTGTCGCTTGACATAGCACTTGGCGGAGTGGGTATCCCGCGAGGCAGGGTTACCGAATTGTTCGGTCCGGAGTCGTCGGGTAAAACAACGCTTGCACTTCATATCATTGCAAACGCCCAGCGCAGAGGCGGCGTTGCGGCATTCATCGACGCCGAGCACGCACTTGATACGACATGGGCAAAACGTCTTGGTGTCGATGTCAGTTCGATGCTTGTGAGTCAGCCGGACACGGGAGAACAGGCACTTGATATAACCGAGATGTTGATACGGTCGAATTCGGTGGATGTGATTGTTATCGATTCGGTGGCGGCATTAACGCCCAAGGCGGAAATCGAAGGCGAAATGGGCGCTTCGCATATGGGGCTGCAGGCAAGATTGATGAGCCAGGCGATGCGGAAACTTACCGCCATTATCAGCAAAAGCAAAACATCGCTGATATTTATAAATCAGATACGTATGAAAATCGGCGTGATGTTCGGCAATCCTGAAACGACTACCGGCGGCAAGGCATTGAAGTTTTACTGTTCGGTCAGGATAGACGTGAGGCGGCTTGGAACAATAAAGGAAGGCACTGATTCCATCGGCAGCAGGGTCAGGGCAAGAGTGGTGAAAAATAAGATTGCGCCGCCTTTCCGCGAGAGCGAATTCGATATTATGTTCAACAGCGGCATAAGCTATGAGGGCGATTTGATAGACATGGGCACCGAGGCCAATATAATTGAAAAAAGCGGGGCATGGCTGAACTACGGCCAGATTCGGCTTGGTCAGGGCAGGGAAAATGCCAAAAAATACCTTGTTGAGAATAAAGAGGTTTGCTTAGAGATAAAAAATAAAATCCTGGCGGCCAAAGGCATTGCCATTGATAATTGATTGTTTGTAGAATCAAACGGTGAGTAACTTTTAGGAAGCAGATTGTGTTAACAGCAAAACAAATCAGAAGCGGCTTTATTGATTTTTTCAAAAGCAAAAAGCATATATTCGTCCCCAGCTCGCCGATTGTGCCTGTCAACGACGACAGTTTGCTATTTGCCAACGCAGGGATGAACCAGTTCAAGAATATATTTCTGGGTCTTTTGCAGCCGGAATACCGCAGGGTGGTCAACAGCCAGAAGTGCCTGCGGGTGAGCGGCAAACACAATGACCTTGAGGAAGTGGGCAAAGATACCTATCACCACACGTTTTTTGAGATGCTCGGCAACTGGTCTTTCAACGACTACTTCAAGGCCGAGGCGATTCAATGGGCATGGGAACTTCTTACCGGCGTATGGAACATCGAGCCGGAGCGGCTGTGGGTGACGGTTTTTGCCGGCGACAAGACCGACAACCTGCCCAAAGACGAAGAGGCGTCGAAATTGTGGACAAAAGTTACCGCGATATCAGCCGAGAGAGTTTTGTCATTCGGAAAAAAAGATAATTTCTGGGAAATGGGCAATGTCGGCCCGTGCGGGCCCTGCAGCGAGATACATATCGACCTCGGGCCCGAGCGGTGCGATATGCAGGACGTGAAAGGCCACAAATGCGCCGTCAACGCCGGCTGCAGCCGTTTTATCGAGCTGTGGAATCTGGTGTTCATACAGTACAACCGCAATGAGAACGGCAAATTAAATCCGCTCAACGCCAAATACATCGACACCGGCGCAGGCCTTGAAAGAGTCGTTGCGGTGCTGCAGAATAAAAAGAGCAACTACGATACCGACCTGTTTATGCCGATAATCGACGCAGCAGCCGACATTGCAGGCCATAAATATACATCACAGCTTCACAACAAAACCGACAACGCATTCAGGGTCATCGCAGACCATATCAGGTCGCTTGTCTTTGCGATAACCGACGGTGCAACCCCTTCGAATGATGGCAGGGGCTACGTGATTCGGCGGATACTCCGCCGCGCCTCGCGGTTCGGCAGAGAACTGGGGATGCATGAGCCGTTTATGTGTAAGCTGGTGCCGGTGGTCGTCGATTGCCTTGGCGAGGCGTTTGGCGAAATAAAACAAAGGGCCGAGCATGTTTCAACGGTAATAAAATCGGAAGAGGTTGGTTTCGGCAGAACGCTCGACAGGGGCATTGAAATCTTCAACGCCGCAGCAGAGCGGGCAGCAAAGGACAACAAACAAACAATCAGCGGAGACGATGCGTTTCAGCTTTATGATACTTACGGCTTCCCGTTCGATTTGACAAGACTTATGGCCGAGGAGCGGGGTCTGCGGGTCGATACGACCGGTTTCGAGGAACGGATGGGTAAGCAAAGAGAACGTGCAAGAGCCGCTCAAAAGGATGTTTCACTGCTGACGATACTGGCTGATACGGAACTGCCGACAACAGAAGACCTGCATAAATATCACATGAACAACTGCGAGGGCAAAATAGCAGGCTTCATTGAAAACGGAGTTTTCAATAATCACGGCAGAATCGAAAAAGGGGTGGAGATAGGGGTTGTTCTCGACAAGACCTGTTTCTATGCCGAGGCAGGCGGGCAGGTCGGCGACTGCGGGACAATAGAATCCCAGAGCAGCAAATTCATCGTCGAGAATACCGCCAAAATTGCCAACTGCGTGATTCACAGGGGACGGCTGGCTGAGGGAACAATGGGTGTCGGCGATGAGGTTAAAGCCATAGTCAGCAAAGACAGGGACTCCATCAAGAAAAACCATACCGCCACGCACCTTCTTCAGTGGGCACTGCAGGATGTTGTGGGTAAATCGGCAGCCCAGCAGGGAAGCCTGGTAGGTCCGGACTACCTGAGATTTGATTTTACATGTCCCAGTGCCTTGACGAGCGAACAAATGCGGGAAGTCGAGATGCTGGTTCGTGCAAAGATTGCCGACGACCAGCCGGTTACCTGGACGGTGATGCCGAGAAATGATGCGCAAAAACTGGGTGCGATGGCGCTGTTCGGCGAAAAATATGGAAATGAAGTCCGAGTCGTTGCGATAGGTGCCGAGGGAAAAGACAACCTGCAGGAGGCCTTCAGCAGAGAATTTTGC
>JAPLMV010000060.1 GCA_026386835.1 Planctomycetota bacterium
TTCTCGTTCGTCCGCCGGTCCGAGCAAGACGCAGCTTTGGGCAAGGAAAAAAGTATGTTGTACAAAAAGAAAAAAATAAAAGAAAAATTCAGATAAGCCACTTGACACGGCTCCGGTTCATAGGATTTCACTGATTTTCACGGCTAAGCCGCAGGCAGATTTTTTATTTTTCAAATTTCAAAGAGCGGGAGGCGCAGACGAATACCGCATAGACACATTCAATTGTTAAAGAACGGTCTTACAACGAAAGCACTAAATCCATAAAGAAGAACACAGAACACAGAATAAGAGAATAAAAATTCTGTACTCCGAACGAGGCGCAGAAAAACAGCGTCTCTCTACAATGGGGCGAAGCTGCGTGTTTGGTCGAAAAAAACGTTAACCGCAGAGAACGCCGAGAACGTAGAGAAGAGATAAATCCTTATTGGGTAAGGAGTTAAAAATGGTGAAATTTTTTTTAGAATTTCCGGAATTTGGTTGAGGATACCTGCGCGTTTGGCCGAAATCGTATCTCGTCGAAGAAAAGTTTAGACACAGATTTATAAAAAAAGAATCCACGTGAGGGCAAGGAAATAAAAACCGCTTGGACAGGCAAGCTGTCCGACCGTCTGGGCTATTTATTTTGGTATTTGTGCATTAGCTGGAGTATTTCTTTCTGATATTGGAGTCCATTTTCGCTCTCAGGACACCAGCATTGTTGCCAGTCCAAGGCACTTTTACCATCCTTTGCTTTAATATCAACTTTTGCGCTGTTAGTTAATAACAACTCACAAGCTTCCAATTGCGATTGGTATGGCAACTTTTCCTCGGCAATAGTCCTGGATTTGGTTAAAATATGGAGTGGAGTTAGGCCTTGCTTATTTTGTAGGTTAACATCAGCTTTGTTGTTTATTAACAGTTTTATGACCTCCATGTTGGGGTCTTGCACAGCCCAATGGAGGGGAGTGTCCCCGACGTTATCCTGCACATTGACAACAGCTCCCATGGTCACAAGGACTTCTACAAGGTTTTTATTGCTGCCCTTAACTGCCGCGTGCAGAAGTGATTCTCCACGAATATTTTGGACATTTATATCAGAAGTATTGGTCTGCACCCATTTTTCAGCGTCTGTTTTACCCATCGAAATCGGAACCGCAGTAAATCGTAAATGCAAGTCTTTGACATTTGTCAAATTAGCCCCATGTTCAGACAATATCATCATGGCATCGTTAGATTTTGCAGCTTCGGCAGCCATGCACAAAGGCGTTTGCCCCTTTCTCGTTTTTGCCTCAATATCAGCACCCGCATCCAGCAATATCTCGATTACTCTTTTACGATAGCCGTCGGGCCATTCGTTTTGCGGCCACATCTGAACCAGCATGTGTAGCGGTGTTTCGCCTTCATTATTCCTAACATTGACGTCTGCACCGTTGCTTATTAGCAATTTTATGATATCCTCACAACCAGAAGTGACTGCCAGATGGAGAGGAGTTCTGCCGTTTCCGTCTTTCTGATTGACGTCAGCTTTATGCTCCAACAACAGTTGCACAGCGTCCTTGTGGCGGCCACATACCGCACTGTGCAGGCAATTCGGATCTGCGCCATGGTCCAGCAACAATGTCACAATCTTTGGATTACCATTACCCCATTGTACTGCTTTGCCGAGAGGATTGCTGATATTTACATCCGCTCCATGTGACAAGAGAAGTTCCACTATCTGTTCGCGACCAGCTGTAGCTGCATTACTCAGCGCAGTATCATCACCGCATCGGCGATTAATATCAAAACCTTTAGCTAATAATTTTTCAACTGTTTTGTAATCCCCTTGATGTGCAGCAATTGGTAGACGGTCAGGGTCGATGTCTCGCCTATGGTAACTAATAGCTAAGAACGAGCCGACCAAAAGCAGGATAGATATATTCAGTAAAAGTCCCGCTACTCCTTTTTGCCAAGTTGTCTTATAAATAGCAAAAATACCTAATGCTGCACCCAGTAAGCTCGTTGCAACCAGCGCATGACTACCGTAATAGAGGATTACGCCAATCGCGAGCATAACTCCCAACCCTCCTTCGCCGCTGACGTGTCCTGTCCACACCGGCACCATGACCAAGAGCAAAAATGCTATTGCAATCGCGATTGGGAAAACTGCCAAAGCAACTGACCATTTACCCGCAGAAGTTGTTTTATTTGAATTCATTTTTATTCCTCTGTAAGTCATTGGAGTCTTGATTTGACACTGCATCCTTTTTTTGTTCGAGCAGGTCAATTATTTCCTGGTAATTTCCGGAATGTGATTTCTTCAGAGTTCTTGCTAATTCAAGGGCTGTCATGTTTCGATTATTTCTAATGCTAACATCAGCTCCGTTTTCGACAATTACCAAAATGACATCCTTACGCAAATGATATACCGCACTATGGAGCGGCGTATCGCCCGTGCTGTTTTTTGTGTTAACGTCAGGATTATGCTCCATAAGAAGTGCGATTATTTCTATCGGGGCTTGATGTCCAATGGCCCAATGCAGTACGCCACCATCGTTCTGAAGATTAATATCGGCACCATTATCTAACATTAATTTGAGAATTTCGATTTGGTTGTTTTCAACAGCATTTTGAAAACAAGTCCTGCGATGGCCATCTTTGGCGTTAAAATCAAATTTAGCCCCGTGCGACAATAACAATTTTACAGCAGCATCATAGTCAAATTCTCTTCTTTTAAGCCATGGGTTATGACTTCGTTCTAATACAAGTTGAAGGATGCGCGATCCATCTATATCAGCACCAGCTTCGAGGAGTGCTTTGAACATCGGGAAATTACCTGCCTCAATTGCGTTATGCAACAAAGTGGAACCGTCATTATTAGTTCCGTTGATGTCGGCACCTTTAGCAACCATCTCTTTGACTTTCGTACCATTTCCGTTTATAGCAGCTTGGAATAATGCTTCCTGTAGTTCTTCTTTGTTAGATTTGACAAGGAAAATAATCGCGGCTGAGCAACAACCCCCCAAAACTAAAATACAGAGCAAAACACCTATTTTGCTTTTTACAGAAGGAGCTTTCCATATTCCAAATATACCAAGTATTAAAGCAGCGAGGCCGGCGAATAGAATTGTGACCAGCAGTGATGATAATCCAAAGGTTGCGGCGCCAATAACGCCGATTATAGTGTTTAGTAAGTTGATTAAACATATACCGCGTTTGTTGAAGGTCTTTTTTATAAAGCCGTAACATTGCTGTTTGGTTTGTCTGCCGTCTTGGAGGGAAAAGGCGACTTTGGCGTATTGGTAGAAAATCGCATCCTGAATGGTTCTGACATCTTTATCCGGCATATCTCAAAGTCTCCTGTTCTTAGGCGTTCACAAAGGGAAGCTGACTAAATCCTACCACAACCATAGCCTTAAGACAAGTGCCCAATGATATTTTGGATTCTGGCCTTTGGGATTGATTATTGGGGTTGAGGAAGACAGGGTAATTGATAAATGATTATTGATTATTGATTATTGGGAAGGAAAGAAGACAGTTTTGATTGACCCGCCGAATAAATCGGCGAGCTAACCGATGAGGAAAACGACATAACTTTCTTATCCGGCAGGTGTACCCTATGCATAACGCAATACGATATACGAACGACGAACTACGTCGCAGGCATTTGTGTTACTGACACTTCAAAAACCTGTCCCCGCCTGACCCTTCGGACGGCAAATTCCACCCCGGCCTGTCGGTAAATGTCGCCCGGCTTTGGAGGGCGGCTCAGGGCATTTGAAAGCCACACTGAAACCTTTTCCGTACTTTCGAGTTTTGGATTATTCAGCCCCTTGGCCACCTCAGCCATACTTACGCCGCCGCCAACCATCCACGTTCCGCTGCTAAGGGCATGAAACATGCGAGGCAGCTTGTCAAACTCATCCTCAATCTCTCCGACAAGTTCCTCGACAAGGTCTTCGAGTGTCACAAAGCCAAGCGTCACGCCATTTTTGTCGCGCACGATAGCTATGTGAATATGCTGCTCGACAAACACCCTGAGCAAATCCGCCGCCGATTCATCAGGCCCGGCAAAGTGAACAGGCCTGATTATCCCCCTGAAACTCGGGTCCTGCGGATTTGTCCGCATAAAATATATCATCTCTTTGAAATTTACATAACCAACGACGTTATTCTTGTCGTTCTTTTCACAGACAGGGAAACGCGTGTGAATATCCATGTGCGCGGCAATCACCGCCTCGACCAATGTCTGCGAGGTGGACAAAAACGCAATCTGCTCGACCGGTATCATTACCTCATAAACTTTATGCCGGGCAAGATGTGATGCGCCCCTGATTATGCGTTCCTGATGAGAACTTATCTGATTCGACAATCTCGCAAGACCTGCCATCGCCGCGATTTCCTCAGCCGTTGCAACGAATGACGAAGAACCTTTCTTGCCCTCAAATGGATGATTAATCCAGTGAACAAGTCTTAAAAACGGCGTAAGGACTTTTAGAACGGAGTTTAATGGACCTGCTATTACCCCTGCCAATTCCCGATTGAATCTGACACCGAGGGTCTTGGGCAGGATTTCTGTAAACTGCACCATTACGAACGTAAGTACGAGAGAGTACAGCCAAACCCATTTATGGCCGAAGATTTCGCTAAATTGTGCGCCGGCTACTGTAGCCCCAATTGTAAAAGCAGCCGTATTTAACACAAGAATCAATGCGATAGGCCGCTGAATATGCGTCTTAAACCCCTGCCAGATTGCACCGAGCTTCGGCTTTTTAATAGAAATCGCTGCTATCTGACTTGGCGTAACACTCAACACCACTGCCTCTAACAGCGAACACAAAAATGAAACGCTTAATGCAATCAATACACTCAGAATTAGCACAATCATTATTACTTTCCTGCCTTTCTAAAGGCAAACAACAAATCATACCTTATCAATATCATCTCCCATCGCCACGCTGCCGCCTCATTTTAGCAAAAATAAAACCAATTACAACTAACCATACCTGTTTGCAGACGCTTTTGCAGACGTGTCCCAAAGAAAATCTTATCGCAAGAGGCTCGGCAGGCCTGAAATCCGTACACGCCTCTGTGGGAAAATCATCGCCGACAATCTTTATCTTCTCAAACTCGACGCAGCCGAAACGCATCTCTGTTGCTGCCCTGACTATCGGCAGTTTCTCCGGCTCGATGCTGACTAATTTTGCACAGACCGCCTCGCAGGCAATCGGCTCGGTTCCGCATATCAGCCAGCCCAGCTCTTTTGGCATACCTCTTATCGGCCCGTTCCCTTCCATCGCAGTTATACCGTCGATTATCGTCAGAACGGGATTCAAAAATCTGTATATATCAATGAGTATTTTGCAAAAATCGCCTTCGTTTTTACCTTTTGAAAAGTGCAAAAGTGCCTTTCGTTTGCCGCTTACGCAGCCAAACATATTTTTGACCGCAAATGTCGCCATTAATTGTCGATGCGCCTTGAACTTCGGAACATTTATAATCCTGTCCGCATCGAGCGCAGCCGAACTTATGCCGATTACTGTATCATCCGATATTCGGCACATCTTCGGCTTATCAAGCTGTTTTACCGGCACATTCAGTTTCCGCAGCTCTTGCTCAACCCTTAGCCGTTTTACACACGCAAAAATATTACCCCACGCCGGCGAATCCCCTATAAATGGTTTCCCACCGAAATCTATCAAAAGTTTCGCAATTGCTATAAGAACCATAGGGTCGGTCACAGCCGCAGAACACCTGGATTTTGGTGCGATGAAATTGGGCTTGAGCAAAACACTGTCCCCGCGGCTTACAAATTTTTCCAGCCCGCCCAGAAGCTCGAACTGTCTTCGAATCGCCTCAGTAACTTTCGGCTCGCTGTAATCGGTGCATCGGATTAATGCTACGCTCGGCTGGGTCATACAGGGCTCAATCATTTATACTCGTACAGACAATCAGGTAAGTCCTGACGGCAGGCACACGTCCGGCTCTGCTGAAAAACAAACTGCCGAGGGTTATTTTGTCCGCGATGTATTTGTCGGGCCCCAGGAAAATAAAATCTCCAACGCCCATTTTCAATCTGAGCCTGCAGCCGCTAAAAAGAACATCACCGTTCTTTTGACCGACTGTTTCTTCGATTGAACCCAGTATCCGCGCCGGAAAAGCCGGCTGCATCTCAACCTTGCACACGCCGCGCTGCTCAGCCGTTGTTTGCGCCCTTACCTTGAGTGTAATCTCCCCCGGCCCGAGTGTCGCTCCTTCTATCGCATCGCCGCTCGGAAAATACCAAACAGTTTGCTCATTTTGCAAAACCGCAATTGATACATAGTCACTCTGGCCGTTCGTCAGAAAAAGCGAAAGCAGCTCACTTTCTTTTGCACCGGCCTTTCCCAGCACTTCCCCAATTTTGCTCCAGTTCTGACCCTGCTGGCCAAATCCAACCCTAAAAGAATTGGCGCAAAATGCGTCATAATTACTGAACTGCAATTGCCTTGTGTAAAGCACCTGCCAGATGTCGTTGAGGTCGCCGACTTTCGCAGCAGGAATATCGTAAATAAATATGTTGAAATTTATTGTCTTTAATTGACTGTCTGTTTGCCCGTTTACATCAGGCGTAGCAAGGTCTCGCAGCTTGACATGCTCCCATATCGGCTCATCCCGATTCTGCTTTGAGCTGCTGCACCCGCCGAGAATAACCACCGCCAAACCACAACTAAACACCGCAATTTGAAAATACCGATTCATGGCAGTAGAGTAGCGTCTAATCGCATAATTGTCAACTTCCGCAACTTTTTACCCCCAAGGGGTGATGTTTTATTTTTGATATTTAATTTTTTTTCTACGGTTCTCCTTTTGCAAGTTCATACATTCCGTGCCCGCTGTCGCGCAGTTTGCCCTGTCGGCACAATTCATCCCACACCTCGCGGGAAAACTGGCTGGGTGGCTGTATCGCAAAAACGCCCGTAGGCCCGCCCGAAAGAGCCCCGCGTCCAAGATGCGAATCGGCATCCAGCGCAGTGAGTTTGAGCCGTTTCTTGAACGCCTTCATCGCACTCTTGAGCACCTCATGCGTTATGCCCACGCTTGCCTGCCTCGGCGTGTCGGGTCCTTGCTGCTGTTGTTCTGTCATAATCTGCCTCCGTATTTTTCCTTACTATTTTCTGATTAGGGGGGTAGCCGCCTACCTCGCCATTTTCGCCTCCAACCACCAAATAATCAATACCTGTCCTGAGCGTAGTCGAAGGAATCAATTAAAACGCCTTCCGTCCGTGAGGTTATGAAAACTGTCTTCATTCCGCAATTTTGAATTTTTACCCCTTAGGGGTAAACTTTTAATTTTTACATTTCCTTTTTGTCCATTTTAACTATCTCAAATTGGAAATTGGCGGAGGGTAGCAGAGAGATAGAAATTTTTTTCATTTAAATTGCAAAAGAATTTACTCACGGCTACAGTTTTATTGTAATACCTAAGTTCTTTTATAAAAAAGAGTTAAGTGCCGAATTTGTATTCTTCTATATAAGAATAGTTCAATAAATGAACTATTCTTATATAAAAATGCTTGACAAACAAACTGTTTCAGTGTAAAAACGTATATGGAATCAGAAGCCCGGATTAAAGGAGTTAAATATGGGACCGGATTTGGCAAAAGTAATTCAGGAACTAAGTTCAAGGATGAGGCATCTGAAAGCTGCGCAGGAGGATAAGGCCTCGGCAGGAAATTTGACAGAACGCGATTTGATGATACTTGGCCTGTTGAACGAAAGCGGCAAAATGGCCGTCTCTCAAATATCCGCCGCTGACCCCACTGCAAGCGACAGCACCATATCCACAACCATAACAAAACTCTGGCGTGACAAAAAAATGGTTACCAAGACAATCAGCCCCGAAAACCAGAGAACAACCATAGTAGAACTGACGGATAAGGGCAAAAAAGCGATTGAGGTTTATAACAGACAGCGTGATGAGCGGTTCAAGACCTTGTTTGATGCAATCAATGTAACGGAATCGGAAAAAGAAGTCATGACGAAGGTGCTGAGTCGCGCGATAACGTTTTTCGACAAACATCTTGGCGTAAGCAACGATGGCAAGTAACACAGCTAATTGAAATAAAGGTTTTAAGCCAAAAACAAAATACCAAAGGCATGGTTAATATCTGACGGACGAGGTCGAGGTTAAAACGCAAGTACCCCAGACCCGGAAAGACTGCCAGAGAAAGGAGACTGCCATGTACACACTGAAATTACAAAAAAATGTTAAAAAGGTCATCGCCTTAACACTGACGGTGGGATTAATAGCAATTCTTGCGGGGCCTGCGTTTGCAAAAAAAGACAATGCACCGCAACATAACCCCCAGCCGCAGAACAAGGCCAGTCAGCCTGCAGCACAGGCACCACAGCAGTCTGCAAATGTAAACCATGCGCCGCCGGCTGCGGTTATGGTGCCACAACAACCGCCAATGCCAGCGTCAGTTCAGCGGGGCCAAGTTAATATGGGTGCCCTCGGCAGGGATAATGCAAGGCCGCAGATAAAGGAGCCGGCACCACGAATGGAACAAGGCAGAATACAGCAAATAAGACAGCCGAGTTCAATTGTGCAGAGACCCAATGTTACCTTTGATAATTCCACCATTAAGAAAAATTACAGGGCTGATGTGCAGTTGAGCAATCCTGTCGGCAACACGACGGCGGCACGGCCGAACATCGGTGCGGTAAAAGGGACTGCCATAAACACCGGAAGCAATTTGAATCCTGCTGAGACCTCGCGTATCGGAAATATTCTCGGCAAAAAGCAGCCGACAATTGTTTCGCCGATTCAAACCACCAGAATCCGCAGCACGAAGATAGAATCTACACAGCAGTTCAATGGAAGCAGCACTGCCATCGGCAATACAGCAAGAACTGACCGCAGGCAGATAGGCGGAGTTATCAGCGCTGATGCAGATGCAAGGTCGTTGGCGTCTTCAACACAATCGAATACCGACAACAGCAGCATGTCTGAAAGAAAGGAAAGGACTACAGGAAACCAGCCTCAGCAGGGAACGGACAATCAGAGACGCACAGGGCAAAACATTGATACCGGCAGGAATAATCCTGCGAAGGATAAGGCACCAGCGGACAAGGTCGGCAATATGAGCACTCAGACTCAACGGCAAAATTTTGATAACCGTGGTACGCTCGAAAGAAAATCCATGACGATTGACAAAAACAGCGATGGCAAGGCAGGCATTGATTCGAGGCGTAAGGCAAGGCCTGTAGAGATGAGTACGGTCAACAGCATATCTGATAGTAAACGCAACAGGGCCGAAAAAAATGTCGACCGAACAAAGATTGCAAACAACAATACGGTGATAAACAACAAAACTAATGTTGCCAATAGTCGCGGCGGCGACAGACGTTTTGATGGGCGTCGGGATTTTGATGGTCGCCGTGATTACAGAGGGGCTCATCATAATGAGTATGTGTTCTTTGACCATCACAGGCTGTTTTCCCACAGGATAATTGCACCGAGCTTTTCGTTCAGTTTGTTTTATAACTGCGGGCCATGGCATACGGTTCAGTATTTCCATCCGTACTATCATCGCAAATACGTGTTTGTGAGTTTGTGCGGATACTGGCCCACAGAGTACACATACATGCGATATTACTGGTACGGCTACCATCCTTATAGTTGGTATGGTTATGCCCCTGTACCGTATGAAGTTCAGAGCGATACGTACAACTATTACACATACAACTACTACACCACCGGCGGCGATGGCACCACAACACAGGCAGCGGGCGGTCAGATTCAGCAGGTAGATGAGAACACCTTTAAGGATGTCCGCGAGAAACTTGCACAGGAAAAGGCGGCAAACAAGGAACCGACCGCCAAAACGACTGCCGATACCCTCTTTGACGAGGGAGTAAAGGCATTTGAAAACGGCGATTATGCAGCGGCTGCTGAAAAATTTGCCGGGGCCGGTGAGCTTTCGCCGGAAGATATGGTTCTTCCGTTTGCGCAGTCTCAGGCGTTTTTGGCATCGGAGAAATATACCCAGGCCGCACAGGTTTTGAGGACTGCATTATTGAAAGTTACGCCTGAAAAAGAAGGCGTCTTTTATCCTCGCGGGCTGTATCAGGATGATGATGTTCTGCTCAAGCAGATTGACCAGCTCAAGGTAAACGCGGCACAGGATAGCAACAATGCGGATTTGCAGCTTCTGCTGGGTTATCAACTGTTAGGAACCGGCGAGATTGATAGTGCAATTGAGCCGCTGCATCAGGCAAGTCTTGATTCGGCAAACAACCAGGCGGCAACGACATTGATTAAACTGCTTGACCAAATTCGTGCGGCACAGGCCGAGGAAAATAAAAGCAAATAGACTCATCCGCTGCCGGGCGAGCGGTAGAAATTACCGACACCCGGCAGCTTCGTTTCTATAATCAAATTTCAACGGTAAAGTAAAACCGTACTTTGCCGCTGTTAGTGAAAAAGGCGTGAAAAATTCCATCCCAATTTATGCTCGTGCGGTAAAAAACGTTTTTTTTAAGCACAGGGGCTGTTTTTATAGGTACAGGGCGAGTCATTTTTGTTTTTCTTTTTAACCCGAGGCAAAGTTATGCCGATATAAACTTTGAAATTTTAAGAGTCCTTACTTTGTTGTACAGGAGAACTAAAATGGGTATTCAAAACTGGTCTGAGGATATTATTCTGGTGGATTTGCCTGCCGAGCCGCAAATCGGCGAGGAAATCAAGGCGGCAACAGAAATGGTTCGCGACAGAGGCGACTGTGAGGTTGTAATAGATTTTTCGAGCGTTGATATCATAACCTCGTCAAGTCTGTCTGCACTTTTGAGATTGCGAAAGCTGTTGAGCGATTGCGAACACAGACTTGTATTCTGCAATGTCGCACCGGCAACTAAAAATATTTTTACACTGACTGGTATCGACGAGATTTTTGAGTTTGCCGACGATAAGTTCGTTGCGCTGGCAAGCCTACAGCTTGTCAATTAAAGCGGAATGAAGACCGAATGAATTATTAGACACTGATTAACACAGATTAACACAGATTAACACGGCTTAAAGAAATGGATTCCTGCTTTCGCAGGAATGACAACCCCTGCAAAAGCAGGGGGAAATCTGTATCAAAACATAAATCCGCCTGCGGCGGATAAAAACAATCTTATTTCAACAGTTTTTAGTTTTAAGCTTTAAGTTTCTTTTCTTACACAGTTATATCTTCCTTTTGCGGGGTGGTTTTTCTCATCAAGAACACCAGGGGAATAATAGCTACAAAGATGACCCCAAGCATCCAGAAGTTGTCGATAAAGGAAAGCATGGCGGCCTGCTGCCGAACCATTCCATAAATCATGGCCTTTGCCTTGATGGCTGCATCAGCGATATCAGCCCCCTGGCTAATAAGCATTTGTTGAGCGCCCTCGAACATTTCCCTGTAGTTGGGGTTGCTTTCTGTAACATGGCTGACAAGGATATTCTGATGGAACTGGGCGCGCCTTGCGAGCATTGTCGTAACAACAGAGATTCCGAAACTGCCTCCCAGGTTTCTGGCCAGGTTGATAAGCCCTGATGCGGCATCGGTCTTGGTCTTGGCTATGAAGTGATAGGCAACGGTATTAATCGGGATAAACAAAAATCCAAGCGCTGCGGAAAGTATATTCCTTGCCCAGACAGCGTCATAAAAGCTTATCTGCAGATTAAACTGTGCCGTCCTAAAAAGGCCGACAGCACCGACGATAAGTCCGACGATGACAAGCCATCGTGCCTGGACGCGTGTGGTTAACCACCCGACAATAGGCATTGTTATCAAGGTGAGTATTCCGCCAGGCGAAAGTGCCATACCGCTGTACAATGCGTTATAACCCATCATCGTCTGCAAAAAAATCGGCAGCAGCATGGTGCTGGAGTAAAGCACAAAGCCCAGCGCATACATCATAAAAACAGCCGATGAAAAATTACGGTCTTTAAGCAGCCGCAAGTCTATAATAGGGTCCTTCTGTCTCAACTCCCAGAAAACCATAGCAATAAGGCAGATCGCACTGGTTATTGCAAAAGCCGTAATAAACCTTGATGCAAACCAATCCTCCTGTTGACCTTTGTCGAGAACAACCTGAAGTGCCCCGAGGCCAATAGACAAAAGTCCCAGGCCGATATAGTCGATGCGAAGACCATCCTTAAAACTCTTTCGAACCAGATAAGGAGGGTCGTGAACCAGATGCGTGGTCAGGAAAAAAGAAAGGATTCCGACGGGGATATTTATATAGAATATCCATCTCCAGCTGTAGTTGTCGGTAATCCAGCCGCCAAGCGTGGGCCCGATGATAGGTGCGAAGATTACTCCCATACCGTAAACGGCCATAGCCATTCCACGTTTATTTGAGGGGAAGCTCTGAACCAATATTGACTGTGCAAGCGGCTGAAGTGCTCCGCCGCATGCGCCCTGCAAAATACGCCAAAACACGAGCATCTCGATATTTGGAGCAAGGCCGCACATAAAGGAACTGACGGTAAACAAAATCACGCACCACAGGTAGAACCGCTTTCTGCCGAAAAGCATGGCAAACCAGCCCGCCAGCGGAAGCATGATTGCATTTGATACAAGGTATGAGGTCAATACCCATGTGCTTTCATCGACTGTAGCCGACAG
>JAPLMV010000012.1 GCA_026386835.1 Planctomycetota bacterium
CATTTACCTCAACCTCGAAAGAAAAATGAAGTGCGGTGTAGGCAAGTGCGGCCACTGCCAGATTAACAACTTTTATGTCTGTATGGATGGACCAGTGTTCCGTTTTTGTGACCTGGGTTCGACGCCGGAGGCAATATAAATTAGTAAACCAAGAGTAGCAATTTTTGACTTCGCATGCTGTGAAGGCTGTCAATTGCAGATAGTCAATCTCGAAGAAGAAATTTTGGACCTGCTCGGCGGCGCAGATGTCGTCGAATGGCGAGAAGCTATGAGCGAGCAAAGCCACGATTACGACATCGCCATTATTGAAGGTTCTGTTACAATGGCTGAAGATGAAGAGCGCCTATGGATGATAAGAGGAAGGGCAAAGATACTTGTGGCTCTCGGTGCCTGTGCCACCATAGGCGGAATCAACAAGCTAAAGAATAATTTTAACCTCGATGAAGTGAAAAAATGCGTATATGGCAAAAACGCCTCCATGCCGCATCTTGAGACGAGTTTGACACGGGCAATCGATGAGGTTGTTAAGGTTGATTACAAAATTCACGGCTGCCCAATAGAAAAAAAGGAATTCACTTATGTCATTCGGTGCCTGCTGATGGGGAAAAAACCCGAGATACCCCAATGGCCTGTCTGCGTGGAGTGCAAGGCCAAAGGCAACCCGTGCCTTTGGGATTATGAGCAGGTTTGCCTTGGCCCGATTATAAGGGCTGGCTGCGACGCAAGATGTCCCTCGTCGGGTTTTAGGTGCTTTGGCTGCAGGGGTTATGTCGACGCCCCTAATGTAACTGCCGCCAAAGACGTAATTGAAAAATACGGTTTAAAAGTAGAAGATTTGAAAAGCAAAATGGTTCTTTTTGGAAGTAAGCAAAGGCCTACAGATGAGTAAAAATATAAACATAAACGTCCATCATGTAACGCGCGTCGAAGGACACGGAAACATAGTTGTCAACGCCAAAAACGGCAAAATCGAAAAAGTGCAGTGGCAGGTGCCTGAAGCACCTCGTTTCTTTGAGGCGATGGTTCGAGGCAGAAGCTACGAGGATATCCAGCTCATAGTCAGCAGGATATGCGGTATATGCTCGATTACACATTCCTTTGCCGCTACAAAGGCGGTCGAGGCGGCAATGGGCATAACCGTTTCGCAGCAAGCCGACGCCATCAGGAGACTGCTGCATTATTCCGAGCAGCTTCAAAGCCACGTCCTGCATATCGGCTATCTCGCTGCACCAGACTTTTTCGCAGCTCCATCCGTAGTGCCGCTGGTTGCAAAAGCACCCGATGCCGTAAAGACCATTATCAGGGCACACCGCGCGGCAAATGCCTGGTCCGAGCTTATCGGCGGGCGAACCACACACCCTGTAACGATTAAGCCGGGCGGATTTACTAAAATACCCACCGAAAAAGAGTTCCGCCAGCTTCAGGAGACATTGAAAGAGACCCTAAAAGACCTCGGCACAATCGCAGGCGTCGTCCTGAGCGTCGCAGGCAATATCCCGAAATTCCAGCGCGATACGGAGTACGTATCCTTAAAGCAGACAAATCCGTCCGCCTATACCTTCTATCACGGCGATATAGTTTCAAACGACAGCAAGGGTAAAACCACCCCCGTAAAAGACTGGCACAAGGTAACCAACGAATATGTCGTTGCTCAATCGACCGCCAAATGGGCCAAATGGCATCGTGATGCTTATGCGGTCGGCGCCCTGGCCAGGTTCAACAATAACGCCGAGCTTCTCACCGATGGTGCAAAAAGAGTCGCCAAGATGTTCAGCCTCGAAAAACTCTGCTGCAATCCCTTTATGAACACCGTCGCCCAGCTGGCCGAAGCCGTCCACGTCGTCGAAACAAGCATCCAGATGATTGATGAACTTTTGACAAAAGGATTGAAAACCGAAAATGTCAAAACAACTCCAAAGGCAGGCAAAGGCGCAGGCTGCGTCGAAGCACCTCGCGGCATACTTTTCCACGAGTACGAATTCGACAAAAAGGGCAACTGCGTCGCCGCCGACATCTGTATCCCGACCAATCAGAACCATGCAAATATCCAGAAGGATTTTGAAAAATTCGTCCCCGAAATAATTGACCAAGGCGAAGATGCCGTTCGCCTGAAAATGGAAATGCTCGTCAGGTCTTATGACCCGTGCATTTCCTGCTCGACCCACATGCTCAATGTTCAGTTTGTTAAATAAATCGCCTGCCAGGGACATTATCGTCCTGGGCATTGGTAATCCGCTGATGGCTGATGAAGGCATCGGCTGTCGTATTATTGAATGCTTCCTCGCCCAGGCGGAAAAATATCCCAACGTCGATTTTGTCGATGCGGGAACTGGGGGCATGTCCGTTCTCCACTTAATCGCTAATCGCAAAAAGGCAATCGTTATTGATTGTGCTTATATGGAAATGGAGCCGGGAGCTATCAAAAAATTCCGGCCTGAAGAAATACAAACTGTAAAAAAACTTGTGCACATGTCCCTCCATGAAACAGATATCATTAAGGTCATCAATTTAGCCAAAATGTTCGGCCAGTACCCAAAGCAGCTCATAATCTTCGGCATTGAACCCCAGACCATCGAACCACAGCCAGCTTTAAGCGATACCCTCAATGCCAAAATAAACGACTACCTCGCCGCTATCACTGAGGAACTTTCAATCTGACAAACTCTGTTGCCCGTTGGAACATCTCTTTTTTTTGACCGATTCCGTTCTCATCTGTATGAAAATAAGGATAAACATTGAAACGAAACAAAACACAAAAGCAGGAAGAGGCCCTTGAAAAAACCATAACCATATGGGCGTGCTTATTATAATTGATTTATCACCATTTGAGGTCTCCTTTATAACTCGTGGAAATAAAAAACCTTTAAAAATAAACCGGTTGCCGGCCCCATAAACTACAGAATCTTTAATTTTATACATACGATCTTTATCGTTATTGTAGTTTGCTGCGCTCATCAATTTGCATTTGTCATCGTATATCTTCTCATGATAGGCAGACTGTTTTTTATCTTTTACCATATTTGATATCATAATGCTGAGTTGCCCATTATCCGTAATATGAAAGCTAAAATCACTTCCCCGTTCGGTACCGCCTTCTGTATCATAACCACATGCAAATCTCCCATCGGAATAATACTTTTGTATCCGACCGTAAAATTTAGATCCACAGTAGATGTTTCCTTCTTTATCGACATCAATTCCGTGTGGCATACTATTAGGCAATTCGGCATAAGGACGAAAAGGCAGACTCAGAAAAGGAGAGAACCATCCAATTACTCCTATGAAAAGAAATACCTTCGCCAATTTTCGTTTAATGTTTAAATTTTTGCGTGCATTCATTAGTCAAAACGCAACCTATAGAACCTGTGGCACTGCCTTATTCCTATTTTTCAAACAATGTCTTCAAAAAATTGTTTTCTCCCGAAATAAAAACAATACATGCGACTACTAATAATAAAACTACCCAAACCAGTAAAAAAGAAACTCCAATCTTAGTGCTATTGACAGATAATTTTTTCAAATAAGAGTCGTCCAGCATTTTTATCTGTCTTATAGCTTCTGCTTTCACAGGTGCCGAAATACTCATCGATTCTTTCCATATACTGAAATGATGCTTTTTTAAGTACAACTGCATCATTATCATAGAAATTAGCATTACGACCATAGTCAAAACACAAGCAATTGCAAAGCTAATAAAGCCAAAACCTACGAGTTCTGGATATTCCGTGAACCCGAATTGTAAAACGAACCCCAAAACAATTGCAGTAATAATGAGGCCAAATCCAATTGCCAAAATTTTAGGCCCCTTATTGTGCCCAAGTTTGCTAGTATCCAAAAAATATTTCAGCATTGACTCTTTTCTCCAATTCTTTCTCTGAAATCTGTGGATACCATCCCTATTTCTCCATACTAAACTCTTAGCTACGCAACCAACCCTTTCGATTCCACAATAATATCAAAATCTGCATTAATCAGCGTCAAAAAAGTATATCGGTCTTATTTCTTTCTACGAACTATGAACTGCCGCCTATCTTTCAAATTTACAATACCCCATCCCATTTTTCTCGTCAATCATTTTTTGTGTCTTCTCTTTTTCAACGACATACTATATACGCAATACGAGATACCAGCCAAGAGATACGAAATAAATCCCGTCCGAAAAAAGTCTTTAGTCGTTAGTGAATAGTCTTTAGTTTTCTATTTTTTCTTAAACTAAAAATTCTCTGTGTCCTGTGGCTTATTGTCTTTGTTTCGGATTTCGAGCTTCGAGTTTCGTGCTTTACCTTTTTTATCTCTGCGGCCTTGGCGTTCTCGGCGGTTAAAAAACCTTTTCCCGTCTTTCCCATTTTAACATGTTTAACACAGGTGGTCTTTTTTTAACGACCGTGTCAAAAAGCCGGCTTTTTTTGTAAAAAAATGTAAAAAAGTGTTAAAAAGTGAACTATTTTTGTTAAAAAATGCTCAATTCGTATCAATTTTTGTCACTTTTTGCAAACCATAAAATTTGCTTTAACCCCTTTATTGATAAGGACTAAACGCAATTTAATGCCAAAATCTTACCCATTCTGCCGAATAAGGACTTACGTACACCTCAGGGTGCATAAATTCCGGCATCCGCCGCTATTTTCCCCATGTTTTTTCCGCATCCTCAGCGGGGAATTACAAACCGAAAATCCTCTATCCTCGACCAAGCGATTTAAGGTAACTTTTCGATTTTGAAAGCCCCATTCGGGATGCCTTCTTTTTTACCGCATCGGTTTTGCGTCCAAGCTTTGCAGCTATTTTGGCAGTTGGGGTTGCAGCAAAAAGTCTT
>JAPLMV010000222.1 GCA_026386835.1 Planctomycetota bacterium
CGGGGGTACTGCCTGTGATGAACAGGCAGGCGATTGAATATGCGGTAATGGCGGCACTTGCGCTTAACTGCAAAATCGCCGAGTTCACCAAGTGGGACAGAAAAAGCTATTACTATCCTGATTTGCCGAAAAACTATCAGATAAGCCAGTACGATTTGCCGTTAAGTTCGGAGGGATTTATAGAGATACCGCTGCCTGGCGGAAAGACGAAAAAAATCGGGATAATCAGGGCGCATCTCGAAGAGGATGCGGGCAAGAATCTGCACGCGACGGGGAATTTTTCGCAGGTGGATTTGAACAGGACAGGGACACCATTACTGGAGATTGTTACAAAGCCGGATATGAACAGCAGCGAGGAGGTTCGGGCGCTGGCGGTGGAGCTTCAGCGGATGGTTAGGTTTCTGGGTGTATCTGAAGCGGACATGCAGAAAGGGCATATGCGGTTTGAGCCGAACATTAATCTTGTCATCACAAAAGACGGCAAAGAATATAAAACGCCGATTGTGGAGGTCAAAAATTTAAACAGCTTCCGAGCTCTCGAAAGAAGCGTCGAATATGAGATTCAAAGGCAGCTTGGGGAATTTGTCGAGACGGGCAAGACGATGCAGATGGGAAATAAATCCACCCGCGGCTGGGACGATGCGAGGCAGGAGACGTTTTTGCAGAGGGAAAAGGAAGAGGCGCACGATTACAGGTATTTTCCCGAGCCGGACCTTGTGCCTGTAAGGGTCAGTAAAGAATGGCTTGCGGAAATCAGGGGGCGGATTTGTGAGTTGCCGATAAAAAAGCAGATGCGGTATGTGAAAGAGTATGGTTTAAGCGATTACGATGCAGGCGTTTTAACTGCGGAAAGACAGACAGCGGAATTCTTTGAGCACAGTATAGCGGCAGGGGGCGAGCCGAAACGCATCTGCAATCTGCTAACGCAGGTCGGGTTGAAAATAGCGAATGAAAAAGGATGCAGTGCGGCAGAGCTGGGCGTTACACCGAAAGGGCTGGCGGAACTGGCAAAGATGGTTGAGCAGGGAGAGGTGAGTGCGTCTGCGGGAAATTCCTTTTTCGAGGAGATGGTAAAGGCAGGCAGAAGCCCGCAGCAGATAGCCAGTGAGCAAAATCTGCTCCAGAAAAACGACGCAGGCGAACTGGAGGGGTTTGTGGATGATGTTATAGTGGCGAATCCGAAGGCGGTGGAAGATGCTAAATCTGGGGGTAAGAAAAGCTCTAAGTCTATGAGCTTTCTTGTCGGCCAGGTAATGCAAAAGACAAAAGGCCAGGCAAACCCCAAAGTCGTCAACGAACTTTTGGCCAAGAAACTCGGATAATGAAAAACAACAAAAAAGCGATGGAAATCGTGTCGGATAATTTGATGTCAAGAAGCATTACAAGAATGGCGATGAGAGGCTATCGCTCATGATTGATAAGGTGCGCAGAGAAAAATTGGCTCTCCATTTACGTCAATATGTAAGTTGTCGTTTCAATAATCAGCAATTGGAAGATCGCATTGCGAATGATGTCAGTGACGGATGGCTGCCGGAACAGTACTATCGCTCTAAGAATACGGATTGCGATTCGGTGATTATGCCAATGCTGGAACATATATGGTGTTTGTATGATGATACTCGTTTTCACAGAGCCAGGAAGAAGTATGCGATAAAAGGTGAAGTACGCGAACAAGTTGCGAGATGGATTTTATTTCTGCACTCAGACCTTGAGTATCAATGGCCCCTTTTAAGATTCACAGATTACTGGTTTTACAATAATATCAAATTCTCGCGTTGGCTAAGATACATAAATCCATTTTATAACAGAGTAAAAGTGAGAATAGACAAAGCAAAGCAGGAATGGGAAAATTTTCAGAAAGTGGGCGACTTTAATTACTGGCCATTTATTAACAAGGATACATTTGAAGCTGAATTAAAACGACCACCATATCTGAATGGTAAAAGAACTTCATGACAAGCGGCAGGGCAAGCAATTTATTGCCCATGCGGTTTCTTTGTTTCGCCGACTTTGCTTTCGGTGCCATTTCGAATTCTTTTTATGTTTTCCATGTGCCGCCAGATTACCATAACGGGCACTAAAACAGCGGCGATAAGCAGCGGCCAAAGATTTGTAAAGTTCCAGGCGGGATTGAGGAAAATCAAGGCGGTCAGAGCGAGGGGAAAAACAACCGAGGCGGCGATTGAGGCAAGGGAGATGTACCGCCAAATCCAGACACATATCAGCCATACGGAGAAAGCGACGGCAACAGCGATTGTGTAGTAGGGCCAAAGGCCCAGAGCGACGCCGAAACTTGTAGCAACGCCTTTGCCGCCTTTGAATCTCATATATATCGAAAAGATATGTCCCAATACGGCTGCGACGCCGACTGTAAGCCAGAGGAAAAGCTCTGCGGTGGTCGGCGGCGATGATATAAAGCAGTCGGTAGCGAGCATCGGAAGCAGGCCTTTTAAGACATCGAGAAGAAAACAAAAGTATGCCCATTTTTTTCCAAGTGCCCTGGAAAGATTAGTAGCGCCGATATTGCCTGAGCCGATTTTCAGCAAATCAATGCCGTGTAATTTTGCGATGAGCTGGCCGAAAGGAATCGAGCCGAGAAGATATGCAGCGGTTATCAATAATATAAAGTTCACAATTGTCTCCCGTGCATTATCCTGTCATATAACATTATTAGCTGTTGTGCCGCTCTTGTGATTGAGATTTTTTCCTTCAAGTTGTCAGAGGCGATTGCCCGTGAGGCCTTTTTGATATTATCGGTGTTTGTGAAATAGTCAAGAGCATCGGCAAGAGCCGTGATATTCTGGGGCGAATCGATTACGATGCCATGCAGGCCGGCAGTGAATAAATCGGAAGCGCCGTTAAATTTTGTAGTGATTACAGGCTTTTCTGCGGCAAGGGCTTCGAGGATAAATCTGCTCGAAGGGTCGTAAAAGGTCGGCAGAACCGCTACATCGCTTATCGACAATATGTCCTGGATATGCCGGACTTTCCCGAGGAAGACAATCCTGTTATGGACGTTGTATTTTTTTGCCAGGCGGCGGTATTTGAGAGATGCGTCATCGCCGACAACTATCAGGTAAAGGGGGCGGCTGTTACTATTGGCAGGAACAAGCGACATTGCTCTTATCAGAGAAGGCAATCCTTTTAGCCGGAAATTGTTTGCCGCAAAGAGGAAAAAGACCGGGCCGGCAGAGGGGTTGATATTAAATTGAGAAAGTATCTTCGAGCGGAGATTTTCGGTTTCGGAGGAGTCTGTTTGTTTGTTGATTTTTACACCGTTAGGCACGATAGCGATTCGGCTGTCGTCGAGATGGTAATGGTGTTTAAATTGCTGCGCGACATATTGGGAAAGTGCGGCCACTATTGGGCCATTGGTATTTTTACAAAGTTTTTTTTCGGCATGCAGAAGTGCGGTGCGTCTGAAATTGGCGAAGGCGGTTAGCTTTTTGTAAAATTCGGTAAATTTATTCTGATAACTTGCGGCATTGCGTAAAATAGCTTCAGCATAGCTTCCGCCTCGCGGCTGATAAATATCGACAAAATCAAACGGCAAAACGCTGTGGACTATGTCATAGCGATGTTGAGAGAGATGTTTTTTCAGTTCTTTTGCAAAAATACAATAGCTGGTGCGGCGGCCTGGGTGGTTACGGCATAAAAAATGGATATTGTCGGCGTTAGTTTGGCCTTTTGCGGCGAGGATATCAACTTTCAGGCCGAGTTCCGACAGTGCCGAGTACAATTCAAAGACCGAGCGTTCGGCACCTCCCAGTGCGATATCAGAGCGTTCTATTATTATTGCGACAGTTCTTTTCATTGCAGAATTATAACCATAAACCGGTCATTTTGTAAATGGTGCAATCCTGCCGTGCCTGGCATCGTGCCTTGCCATGCGGTTTGCCTTATTTATTATGCTGCGGATAAAACTTTTGTCGTCGTCGGTTAGTTTTGAGCGGCTGGAATAGTTAAGGTAAAATCGCAGGCGGTCGGTATTTGAAAAATATTTCGCAGGCGCTGAATAATAAAGCTGTGCGATATCCTTTATGCGAAACCTTTCTGCCGATACGATGGGTTTAAAACATCTTGCAAGGTCTATGAGGTAAAAGCGGCTGCTATCGCTGTGGAATATATGGGCAAGATAAAGGTCTCGATGGCGGTAGCCGGTTTGATGGAACTTTTTTACGAAGGATGCTAATTGAGCGATGAATGTTTTTCGTAGCCTTAGATTTGCTTTGGCAGGGGGGTCGTAAAAATAAATGGGGAGTTTTTTTTCGAGCGACTGGGCGTCAGGGATTTTTTCTGTAACGATAAAACTTATTTTTTCGAAAAGAATTCCCCAATCTTGGCCATAAGCGATTGTTTTTGGGGTATTTATGCCGAACTGCATTAGTTTTTTTGCAGGTTCGAGGTCGCAAAGTGAGCAGCTTATCATTTTGCGGTGCGATAACCAGTTTTTGAATTGAGTCAGGAACGGCGGATTATCATATCGTTTTAGAAAAAACGTAACGGCAGGTGAGCTTGTTTCAAATTGTATTCGGCTTCTAAAGCCGGCAAGATTGTTTTTAGAGAGGTTTTTGCCGGCATTAAAGGAAAAGACGGTGTTTATAGAGGTAAGCCCCAGTTTGGACAAGGCCTGTTTATAATCGGCGTCGATGAAAAACGAATCTGAAATTTTTATAAATTTTTGTTCACTCATAAAAGGGGTTCAGGGATTAGGCGACAGTAATTTTTCGGACGCCTTGCAAACCATATCGACGGTAATTGACTGCATGCACAAATGCTCGAATTCCTTACACTCTGGTTTGGCGCAGGGGACACAATGTGCTTTTCCTTCGATTTTGATTTCATTTTCATAGCCGGTCTCGGTCCATGCGGGGTCGTTTGGGCCAAATAAGGTAATGAGTTTGCGTTTCAATGCGATTGCAATGTGGCGAGGGCCGGTATCATTTGTTATTACAAGACTGGCAACTGAAAAAAGTGATTTCAATTCGCCAAGACTTAACGGCGTCTGGGCGAGGTTAATGAGTTTATTTTTGCTCTCCCGACAGATTTCCTCTGCGATTTGGCACTCAGTTGAAGCCGGTGATACGGAAATGACAACAGCGGCATTATAATTTGAAATCAGTCGGTCGGCAGTTTGTGCGAATCTTTCACTGAGCCAGCATTTACTAAGGCCGAACGCTCCGCCTGGGACAAGAATGACAATCGGCTTATGCAAATCGAAAACTTCCGGCAGTTTTACCTTCAATTTTTCCAGACATTGCGGCTCGGTGAGCAGTTCAAGACTTCTGTTACCGGTATCGGCGCCGAGGTGCGATGCGATTTGGAGATAGTAGTCAATCATTGAGCGAGGTTTGAATTTGCCGCTGGGCAATTTGGGCGGATAGAGCTTATCTGTCAGCAGAAATCCGCGTCCTTCGCGTGCATAGCCGATGCGGGATGGAATCCCTGCGAGAAAAACTGCTAAAGCGGATGCGAAAGAGTTCTTGAA
>JAPLMV010000155.1 GCA_026386835.1 Planctomycetota bacterium
TCGACGCCGCACACGAGCAGGGAGTAATGAATAAGCTATTGGTCGGAAGCGGCATCCCGCACGGCGGGGCCACGGAATGTATAGAAACACTGCTTGGTTTTCATAAACTCCAGGCTGAACCAGATTTCCCTTCCGTTCCCCGCTCAGATATTAAGGACGTCATAGAACGAAACACCCTCAAAACCCTCGGAATTCAAATGTAGTTTCATGGGCGGGTGCACCTGCTGTTTATAGGTGGAACTCCAAGGTCATCCAAGGTCATCCAAAGACATCCAAACGCACTCCAAAGATACTCCAACGATACTCCAAAGTATGTCCAAAGTAGGTCAAATGAAGCCAATGAGCAGGTATTGATTTTGTTTTAAGTTCTTGTGCCATAAGTGGTTAGAGTTCAAAATTAACCACGGATTAACACGGATTTTTTTATTTTTTAAAACCGGCCGCTGACGCTCGCAGCTCTGTTATGCAAATTTCAAAGAGCGAGAGGCGCAGACGAATACCGCATAGACACATTCAATTGTCCAAAGAACGGTCTTGTTACTGGTCTCCGGTCTCTCGTCGCTGGTGAACAGAAAACTAACCCAGAACACGAAACAGGGACAGAAAAACAGTGTCTCTCTATAAAGGGGCGAAGATGCGCGTTTGGTACTAAAAATAGCGTATAGCATACAGCGAATAGCGGGTAGAGAAGAGATAAGTCATTGTAAAATAAGGAGTTAGAGAATGGAGAAATTTTTTTATTTTTTTCGGATTTTGGTTGAGAGTACCTGCGCGTTTGGTCGATTTGTCCCGCAGAGGTGCGAATCTTTATGAAAATATTGTTTTCCGCCAAGGCACCAAGAGACAAAAGTGCACAAGAGCATAAGGCAAAAGTAAAGAGAGTTTTGAGTTGTGGTTTTTAGCTCCTGGTTCTAAGTTAGACCTTCTTTGTAGGTAAACCAAGCCACGCGAGAGGTAATTCATTAAATCTGTAGTGACAATTAACGCTGTGTATGTAGTCCAACACATCTTTGTATTCCGGTTTCTTGAACCAGTCGTTCAGTACATAGACGTATTCGACTTTCAATCCCAATGGAGCGACCAATTTCAAATACTGTTTTCGCTTAAAATCACAGGTCTGCAATTTCTCGTCAACCGATCCTGCTACCTGTTGATACTTGACCTCAATAATGAACAAGGTCTCGCGAACGATCACAAGCAAGGCATCATCGGGCAAAAGCCTTCTTGAAAGCACATTTTGCCAATCCACTTTCGATTCGGATAAAAATGTATAGAAATCATATTTTCTGAAGCATCTTGCAACCAGCATGTCCTCAAAAAATACTCCCATCCCTGCTTTACTGTGGTCTTTTCTAACACTGTAACCGGGAATAGCCCCGATAAGCTGTTGGAAGTCTACCTTATCCTCAAATCTTAAACCAGTCAGAGTGTTTGCTCCACCAATACCGCCCGTTTTCATTTGGCTTGCCCCATCAAAATCTTAATACAGATGTTGTTTCGTAAAAAGCAAAGTATTTCATAGTTTATTGCATTAAATTTAATTCTATTGAATTTGGCTTCCGTCCTTTTTGCAATGCTGTTTTCCCTTGTGCGGTCATTAAAACAATTGAATCGTATCCCAATAATTTTGCTTTTTTGTACATCTTTGCGTCTAATACTATTCGTTTCTGATAAAAATCTTTCTTGGCATTTTCTATATCTTCAAGCAGATTTAATTCCGTTGATTTAAATAGTTGTTTCAAAATTTCATTTTCAGAAAATCCAAAAATAGGATTTTTAATCTCTACTCTTTCTGGTTCCAATTTTGGTCTGCCGTAAAACTCAGCCTGCAAATAGGTAGAGGCAAGAAATTTGCCACGTTTTTTATACGCATCAGGATCACGCGGCGTTACATGCCACCATTTTCCCATGTTAATTATTTTAATAAGGAAATCTTTCAAGGCATGACCTTTTATGCCGACACATGACTGTGGTTTCTTAACAGTCTCTTTTCGACCCATATTTATATTCATCCATTTTAAGGCAAGGAACAAAACTCAGGTTGTTTTTCTTCTGCTTCAGTTTTATTATGAAATGACAATGGATATTTCAGCACGAGTACATCATTCAGTCTTGGAATTGCAAATTTATCCAAATATTTTCGTTCCGAATCTATCCCTACAAAATTTCTGTTATTTCTCAATGCGACCACTCCCGTTGTTGCGCTTCCGCAGAAAGGATCAAGGACAATGTCTCCTTCTTTGCTTGTCGCCAAAATTATCCGTTCCAACAGTGCTTCGGGCTTTTGCGTAGGGTGCTTGCCGTATTTTTTCTCGCCGTTCTTGGGAGTTGCTATTGCCCAGACACTTCGCATTTGCTTGTTAGGTTTTTTGAGAAAGTCCTCGCCCCAGTTTCTATCCTTCACTAATTTATAATTGAAATAATGCTTCTCGCTTTTACCTTTTCTTGCCCATAGAAGTGTTTCATGGCTGGCAGTGAACATCCGACATGCAAGATTCGGGGCAGCATTCGGCTTAAACCAGCAAATATCATTTATTAAATGCCATCCCTGTTTCTGTAAGGCAAATCCGCATGCGTAAATAGAATGATAAGTGCCGGATATCCATATAGAACCGCTTGGCTTCAATACACGCCGGCAGGCCTCAATCCAGTTATAATGAAATTGAAAATCTTCCTCGATACCTTTACTTTTATCCCAATTGCCCTTGTTGACGCTTACACGTTTACCGGCATGGCAGGTAAATCCTCCGTTGGAAAGATTGTAAGGCGGATCGGCGAATATTAAATCTATGCTTTCTTCCGGCATAGCGTTTAATATCTCAATCGCGTCGCCGTTGAAAATCCTTACCCCTCTATGCGTATAATATGCCTTCATTGGTTTTTGTCTTGCAAACTTCTCAATCAATCCGTTTATTCCGTTTTTTTATCAACCGCCGCAAGTATCTTACTTGCCTAATTGCTTAATTCTACTGTTTGCAGAAAAAACAAGCAAGGCAATTTTAAGAATTGAGGCGATTCCTCCAAATGGCTGTTTTTGTAAAGAAACTATCCAAAACAGACAGCAGGTGCACCTTTCAAGGGCTAAGGTTTTTTGCGCAGGGTTTTTGCAAGGCAGAATATAAACAGCCCTGAAATTACCGACCAGCTTACAATCAGAAATATCCAGCCTTCCGGACGCATATTTATGAACTCCTGATTTTTTTATTCTTCCAGGCCTTCCATACAAAAAAAACCAATACCGCAAAAAATCCCACCAGCATCAATCGGGTCGCCACGATATAAGAAACATTTCCGGCAGGAACATTCTTCAATAGAATAAATGGCACCCATTCCTGCACAAACCAGAAACCTAAAATAAACAACAGGAACGCCGGCGTGATGTATTTGATAATAAACCGGTAAATTCGCGGGATTGTAATATCAGAGCCGTGATGCAGTTGTGTCCAGGCATTGTCCATCCCGAATACCCAGCCGAAAAGAATTGTTTCAATCGTGGCAAACAAAACAAGACAGAAAGTCCCGCCCCAGAAATCCAGTTCATCTACAACGCCTTTGCCCAGCAAAAAAATTGCCGGTTGACACAATACAAAGACTATAACCGCAAAATACGTGCATGCTTTTTTCTTTGAAAAATTAAATTCATCCTCCATAAATGCTATTGCCGGCTGTGCCAGAGAAATAGAGGACGTTATGCCAGCTATGAAAAGCAGCATAAACCACAGGAATCCGAATATGCCGCCAAAGGCGAGTTTTTGCAGAACGAGCGGCATCGTAACAAACCCGAGATTAAAGGCGCCTGCCGCGGCAAATTTTTCCACACCTGCAGACCCAAAGAAAGCAAAGGCCGCTGGTATGATGATACTTCCGCCGAGAATCACTTCCGCAAACTCATTTGTTACAGCCGCTGTTAAACCCGATAATGCCACGTCATCTTCTTTGGTAAGATAACTGGCATAAGTAAGAATTACGCCGATGCCGCAACTGAGCGTAAAAAATATCTGCCCTGCCGCTGCCAGCCAGACTTTGGCGCTTTTCAGTGCAGACCAGTCCGGATTCCACAAAAATCCAAGACCATTGATAATATTGTTCTCCGGCCTGGCAGGGTCCGGTGTCCCCAGCATAAAAACCCTGACAACAAGCACCGCCCCAAATACAAATAAAATGGGCAGCCCATATTTGCATACCGTTTCAATGCCCCTGTTGATACCGAAGTAAATTATCAAAACATTTAAGCTAAAAGTAACCAGAAAGAAAAAATAGCTCGGAGCAATACTGCTGAAGAACTCGTTTTTCACCAGCCCCTGATAGCCCTGCAGAAATGCAGCCATGCTCTGGTCAGTGGTGCACGCATTATATTTACCGAATAATGCAAAAAAACTGTACCCTAAAAGCCAGGATTCGATATACGTATAGTAGATAAAAATTACCATCGGGCCGAAAATGCCGATTACCCCGAAATATTTGATGAACCTGTTTTTGTTCCAGAGCGTGTGAAACATTCCAGGTGCGGTACTGTGTCCAAAACCGCCCCCGAATCTGCCGATAGTCCACTCAATCCACATTAAAGGAAGCCCGAGAAGCAGCAGTGCCGCAAAATATGGAATCATAAACGCCCCGCCTCCGTTGCGTGCGGCCTGAACAGGAAATCTCAGGAAATTTCCCAACCCGATGGCACTTCCCGCAACAGCGAGTATTATTCCGAGTTTACTTCCCCATCTCTGCTGTGCCATAATATCCTTCTTACAATAGTCCCTTCATTCCACTATGGTATTTTGGGAAAGAATATGCCCTTTTGCGGATTGCTGTCAAGACTAATAAAAAAAACGCAGGCAGGCAGTAACCCGCTTGCGTTTTTTATTTAAAACCTTTGATATCGTCGCTCGTGTACTTCTGACAGGCCTTTTCAATATCAACGCCGTTTATATTTGCCAGCGTACACAGCCAGGCAAATACGTCTGCGAACTCCTCTGTCTTGTTTGCCTGGTCGTTCGATGCAAGAGCGGTGGCAAGCTCGCCCACCTCTTCGATGAACCACATAAACGTAGCCGGGGTTCCTCGTTCAAGGTCACGTCTGCCGTATTTTTCCAAAATCAGCCGCTGGAATTCACTAATTTGCATCTTCAACTCGGCATACAGCATTAATGTCCGCTATTGTGCGGACATCTCTAAAGCTGTCCGCTTATAACAGGGAAGAAATCTTTGTTTTACTGAAGATACCCTTGGCCAGAGCAATCGCCTTTTCGTATGCAGCCTCTGCCTTTTTGGTGAATTTCTCACGCGGTGCCTGTTCAGCAAGATTCAATCTGCTGATCATCGGCCCTTCGACTGCCTCAATAACATCAAGCATCGAGATTTTCGTTGCGGGTTTTCCAAGTGAGAAACCGCCGCGAGGACCTCTCTTGCTGCGCAGTACGTTTGCCTTTACCATCTGCTGCAGTATCTTAAGCAGGTATTCGAGCGGTATGTCGTATTCTTTAGCTATGGTTTGAGACAGGATAATTTTTTTATCCTGGTTCTGAGCGATATAGCCCATCGCCAACAAGGCGTATCCGGTAGATCTGCTGATTTTCATTGGAATCTCCTTCAAAAATAGACTATTAATAATGGTTTCTTAAACAATAATTTCCGGCTATCAAAATACTTGTGCCAAACTAAGTCGCACATAAGGATATTCCTTACTTTATGAGTAACAATACCTTATTTAAACTGCACGATAAGTATAAAAGAACATAAAAAGGGTTTTTTTGCCAACAACCCTCAATCCCGAAAATGTAATTGTATTGGCTATACTTTTTGCAAAAACAGCAAAAGACTAAGTACGCTTAATTCTAAAGCCAAGGTTTTTCAGGTAAAGCACGTCGTGGTCCAAAAGATCACAAAAATCCCACACTCTGGTTAACATTATCCCCTGCGGGCAGCGGATTGCAAGAGTTTTCTTACCATAAAGTATAAAAATAATAGAAATTTTTCAGGTCTAAATACCCGCACAATGCCGATTATTCAAAAAATTGCAAAAAAATTGACTTTTTCCTGATTCTCATGTATCATTTTGGCGTAACTTTGAGCTTTTTTATGGAGTTTGTTATGGTGCCTATTAAACCAAGAATTAGTGTTGAGTATGCCGAGAACGCCACTATCGTTACTTTCACCGACGAGAAAATCCTCGAAGAAAGGGATATTCAGGCACTTCAGGACTCAATTATGTCTGTCATCGAACAGGCTGACCATATAAATATGATTTTGGATTTTTGCAATGTCAACTTTTTATCATCGGCTGTCCTTGGTTTGCTAATTCGCATCAGCAAAAAGGTTTATGAACGTCAGGGCCAGCTAAAACTTTGCAAAATTAACCCCAAAATTTATGAGATTTTTAAAATAACCCGACTGACAAATATTTTCGATATATACTCTGATTTGAAAAGTGCGGCTGAAAGTTTGTCTGCATCAGATTAAGTGACATTTTTCACGCCGGCTACAATGAACACGGTTTATTACGGTCTGGTGGAAGGTTTAAGCTATAATTTCACCCCTGTGCGTTTCCTGCATGGGGAACTGTAGGGTCCTGTAACTTTATGGCGTCGAAGACACCGAATAATTGCTCTGTGGTTCTCGAAAGTAAACCAGCTGCTGTTGCCGGTGTGTGTGAGCAACTTTTGTCCAAACTCAAATCCTGTAATTTTAGCCAGAAAGATATCTTTGCCGTCCACCTTGCCCTCGAGGAAGCCTTTATTAACGCCGTCAGGCACGGCAATAAAATGGACCCCTCCAAACAGATTAAAATTGACTATTCCATAAGCAATGATAAAATCGAAATCTCTGTTACCGATGAGGGGAGTGGGTTTAAACCCAATGGCGTACCGGACCCGAGATGCGGTGAAAATATCTATAAAACAGATGGTAGAGGATTGTTTCTTATTAGTTCGTACATGGATGTGGTCGACTTCAACAAGGCCGGAAATTGTATACGTATGGTCAGATTCATGCAAAAGTTGCAGCCGACAGATAAAACAAAAAGGAATGGTTAAAAAATGTTGAAAAAAATTCTCCTCACAGTCATTTGTTATTCTTTGTTCCTTCTAAGCGGCTGTGCACAAAATGAGCCAATGCCTGTCATTATTAACGAATATCCTCC
>JAPLMV010000218.1 GCA_026386835.1 Planctomycetota bacterium
GTGGCACGGGCTTCCAGCCCGTGAAAACATGGCCAAGATGCCCATGCCTTTCATGAGATTACAAGAGAGTTCAAAATTAAAAGTGCAAAGGGGGAAATTAAGGAATCACCTTGACGCTATCAAAAACACCGATTTCAGTGCCTAACTGCGAAAGTTGGGCTAACTACTGCCAGTTGTTGGGATAGTAAACGCAGTCCGGTCTGATTTCAAATTTTCTGCAAAGCTGTTTGACCAGCAGTTCCACTCTTTTAATCTGGCAGTCGGTTGGGCGAGCGTTTTTCCCGCCTGCTATAACACAGATGCGGATTGTCTGTTCAGTGCCGTACCAGGTTCTGCCTGGCACAATAGACCATTGCTTCTGCCATTTTTCAGTCGATTGTATCTGGCCGTCGCTTGCGCCCAGGCCGTTGCATATTACAAAGTGGCAGTTGAGGTCTTCGGGATTTTTCAGGCCGGCAAGCGAAGCCAACTGTTCGATACTGCCGCCCTTAGTGTCGCTGTAATAAACCTCGGCGCATTTCCATCGCCCCGGAGATTGAGGCGCTCGCGAGATAACAACATCTTCAATATTGTCGAGGCGATAATAACTTGCAAGACAAAACGGCCCTGCCGACGGGGCATTATTGCCCAGCGCCATTAAAACTATCGCTGTACCCGTCATTGAAACCAATAAAGCCGCTAAAACCTTAGCTACCCGTGGCTGATTCGACATAAAACCATCCTTGAAAAAGCAAAAGCCCTTGCTGTTTATTCAATTGGAGTTATCCTTATTATATAGTGGTAGACATCGGCAAATGCCAATAAAATCCTCTACATTTTAACAAATTTTTTACAATATTTTTACGTAATTCTCCAAATGTTCTGCTGGACCGAAAAAAACAGAACCAAACCAACTATAAATTACCAACTGCTAACGCCTGAAAAATTTCTTGACTTATGGGACTGCTTTTCGTACATAGTGGTTTGTGGATAGTGGTTTGAAGGTGTAAATTATGAGTCAATGGCTACAAAACGCTACTTAGGAGAAAAAAATGGCTTTGAAATTTCGTCAGATAACTCCACCGCAAATCGACAAGCTGCTTTTGCAGGGCTGTACCTGCGAGAACTGGGCAAATGTCGAGGTTGCCGATGGTTTCAACCCGACAACGGTGAAGACGACGCACTTTTCCGGGAAAATAAATCTGGGCGTATTTAATAAGCAAATATCTTTTCCCGGTGGTCTTACGAAGCCGGCAGGAATTACCGATGCAACGATTCACAACTGCACTATCGGCAACAATGTTTATATCAGCCAAATCCGAAACTACATCGCAAACTATATAATTGAGGATGATGTCATAATCGAAAACGTCGATTTACTCGCTGTCGAGGGGGTAAGTGACTTCGGCAATGGAACCGACGTTTCGGCTGTAAATGAAGCCGGTGGCAGAGAGATACCGATTTATGACCAATTGTCGGCTCATACCGCATACATAATCGCTTTTTATCGGCATAGACCCAAAGTAGTTGAAAACCTGCGCAAAATGATAGCTGAGTATGCAGCCAAAGTTCGCTCATCCATCGGCTGTATCGGCAAAGAGGCCAAAATTATCAATTGCCGGATTATCAAAAACATCAAAATAGGGCCTGCGGCAGTAATCGAGGGCGCCGCCAGACTGGAAAACGGTTCAATCAACAGCTCACCAGCAGCCCTTGTATATATCGGACCTGGCGTGTTTGCTGAGGATTTCATCGCAGCCAGCGGCTCTAAAATCAGTGACGGCGCGATAGTTTCGAGATGTTTTGTCGGTCAGGGAACGGTTTTGGGCAAACAGTATTCTGCGGAGAACTCGGTGTTTTTTGCAAACTGTGCCGGTTTCCACGGTGAGGCCTGTTCGATTTTCGCCGGGCCATATACCGTCACGCACCACAAATCCACGCTATTGATTGCGGGTCTATTCAGCTTTCTAAATGCCGGCAGCGGCTCCAATC
>JAPLMV010000010.1 GCA_026386835.1 Planctomycetota bacterium
GAGTTATACCCGTATCCGTCAGCAACGATGGCATGCCCGGCCCCGCCGCCCGAATTGTGAATGCCTAAAAGAACAGGATAGCCGGCATCTAAATTTGGATTCATCATTCCGTTTAGTCCCGGGCCGATATTGTTGTAGTTGTTATATCCGAGAATAGCATTGCCGTACAAAAATGTGTCCAGCAGTGCTCTTTTTGCATCCCACATATACGCCCCGGAGACGTCCGAAGCGTATTGCATATTCACCGCGACTCCTGCATCAAAGCAAAGCGCCCCGATTGCCTCCAGTTGAATACCGGTAACATTGCAGTCTGCGTTGGGGTCGAGCGTCATCTGGCTCCAGTAATACGGCCCGCCTATGCCGTCGCCGCCGCGTGTATATGCCATCCGAGAAGAACCGTTCACGTAAATTGTAAAGGCATTGCGACCTATGCCGTCTGTCGGGTACCGATGAAACCGCATCAGTTGAGCCATCGCTGTTGCTACACAGCCGCTGTAAAAGTGATTTGGCGTATAATAATTGTAGCAATAGGCGCCGTTCACATCCGCCTGGTCCCATTTACTTTGCAAAAGCGGTGAGACACGAATGTCAGACAGGTCCGGCTCAGAAGGAGTGCCTAAAATCCCATCCTCGCCTGTTTGGCCAAAAGCAGAAAGACCTTTAGCTTTCGCCGAATCGGCAAGACCGTGCAGCTTGTTCCATTTACCCTGTGCAGTAACCTTTGCCTTTTCAAAGGCCTCCTGCTCAGCCATATCCTGTATAATCACCATACCGCCTTTTGCCGGCTGAACAGCTCGAACTGCCGCAATTCTGTTCGGCATATCTTTGCTGACAAGTGCACCGAGGGGATTGTCATCCGATGGGTCAAACGTCCCAGATGATACAAAACCTACAATAGGCTCAACCAAATCATCCGCTGAAACAATCGCAAACCCGCCGGATTCGAGATACACTACATAATAAATCGGCTCTCCATAGGCATTGGCAAAGACATCGGTCTTAAGAACCTGCTCGCCAAAGTTTACCCCCAACGGGTTTGAATCAAGTTTTATCCACCCTTTTACCGCCTTTTGGGCGTCTTTGACATCCACCGGCTTTGCAAACAAAGCATTGGAGCAAAAAAACAAAAGAATTAAAAACGAAATGACTACTGTTGTGAAAAATCTTGCAAATAATCGAAAATTTAGGGTCTGTTCACTGTTTCTCATTGGTCCTCCTTTTGCTGGGAATATCCGCTACTCCTCACTTTCAAACAAAAACTGCCCAACTATTTCAATCATAGCATTATAATTTATCCTATTATATTAGTCAAGCAATTTTTTCGTTATAGCTGGATTGCTGCTGGATTAAGGATATTTTGCGGGGTATAAAAAAGGCCGGGGGATTGGCCAGGCCTTTGTGCAAACTTTCTCGATTCTCACGAAAATTTTTACCACCCGCCATCAACCATATATCTTTTTGCCTTGTTGTCCTTTCGGACGGTCAGATTCATTTTTTTAATCTCTCCCCATTTGAACTTAATCTCATAAGGTACGAACCATCCTGGATAAAGGCCGGACTTAAAAGGTTTTCCGATACTTATGACTTCCAGTCCGCCAAGATAATCTTTCGTTCTCTGACTGATTGTAGATATAGGATAAAACTTGAGAGCTTCATTCCAATTTTCTTTGGCACAGGCATCGAAAAATGCGGCAGCGACTTCCTTAGGGGACAATTGTGCATATTTTTCATCGCCTGCTGATTGTTGCGGTTCCTGAAGCCAGATTACATCCGCAGGCAACTCAAGAACAAATAAGGCAGGGTCAAGGTCAAGGTTGTATTTGATTTCAGTAATTTGCAGCACAAGGACGTCCCCTTTATCAGTACGAACATAGACATCAAGGCCTTCAAGTAATTTAGTCTGTTCATCAAAGCGATATATACGCTGGTTGTCGGATTCCCAGATTGAACTATTCTTTGCATAATCGTTGGCAAAATTGCCCATGGCCTTTGCTTCTACTGTTACAACTAACTGGTTATGGCCATCTTGCGTCTGTTCGTGTGTTAAGAGCAAATCCGAACCCTGCTCTTTAGCCAATTCGAGTTGACGGTCGAGGATTTTTTCAATATCCAGTAAATCTTTTAGCCACATGACAAAACCTGTATTTGGGCCGCCTTTTGCGGCTTCATTTGGGCGAATCAACAGTAACGTGGAATTGCCGTCCATAACAACGACACGGCCGGGTTTTTCGGCTCGCCATTTTCCGTAAAAAGTGCCGTCGAATTTCTTCCACATTTCTATTGGCACCAGGTCGTAATTTACACCTATCAATTCAAAATTGTCACTTGGCAGAGTACGCATCTGAAGTTTGATATAGACGGACTTGAGGTTTTCCATTGCCTTTACGGCCTGTGAAAAAACCTCGGCGGCAGCGGCAGTCGGGCTTGTTTTAGTCCAAAAGTTTGCCAATAATACTACTGCGATTATTATCACCGCAGCGGCGGCGAATTTTGTAAAGCGATTCATAATAAAACTCCTAAATATCAGTTTATTGTTTTGTTTAATTCGGCCCGGTTCGGCAGCGTTGATGCGAGCCATTACATTTGCGGCAAAGGCATCCTCTCGGCTGACGGCATGGCCCAGTTCTTCTAATTGTTTTTCAAGAGATTTTTTAGTGTCCATAAAGTTAAACCTCTTTTAAGAGCTTTCGCAGGCGGTGGTGTGCCCGTGAAAGCTGTTTTGTTACGGTACCGACGCTTCTGCCGACAATCTCGGAGACGTCCCTTACGCAGTGGCCGGAGAAATAACGGAGCATTATCACCTGCCTTTCGGCTTTTGGCAGCTTGACAACAGCAGCCAAAACCCGCTGTTTATCTTCATCAAGCTGGCCGTTACGTTTTTCAAATACTGCGTCAGCGGCTGTAATATCTAAAGATGCCAGTTTTGCTCTTTTGCGAATTGCGTCAAGGGCGCATCTATGCGTAATTTTCATCAGCCAGGGCCCGAAGGCATCGGCCTTTCGCAGAGCGGTTAAGTTTTCAAAGGCACACACAAATGCATCCTGGGCAACATCACAGGCCAGGTGATACTCATGCAGAACATTAAGA